>CALXZI010000019.1 GCA_944393205.1 uncultured Alphaproteobacteria bacterium
ATTTATGTATTTGCTCGTCATTCTAAACCGTTTTTTTTTTTTTGCATTTTTAAAGAGTCTCGTGGGGATAAGTCGCAACCTTTGAGGTTGCCAAACGGCATTAAAAAATGAGGAGGCAAGGCAAAAGCTATATATGATAGTCAAAAAAATGAGTTTTAAAAACGCTTCATCCAATGACGAATATTGTCGTCTTTTATCATCTGAAAGCTTTCATCAACAAAGGCTTCAATCAACATCTGCCGCGCTTCTTCCGCGCCAATGCCGCGCGATTGCAGATAAAACAACTGTTCAGCATCAAGTTCGCCGCAGGTGGCGCCGTGCGAACATTTAACATCATCGGCAAAAATCTCCAATTCAGGTTTGACGTCAACTTCCGCCTCATCGCTCAACAATAAGGCTTTGTGCAGTTGATAACCTTCTGTTTGTACGGCGTTCGGCGCGATATGGATTTTCCCTTGAAAAACGCCTTTGGCTTGGCCGCCGACCACGCCTTTGACCAGTTGATTGGAGCGCGTGTTTTGCGCCAGATGCTCAATATCGGTGGTGGTGTCAAGCGTTGCCCAGCCGTTCATCATATAAACGGCATTAACGATGGCTTCGGCGCCGCTTTCCTGCAAAACGACGTGCGTTTCCTGCCGCGCCAGATTGGCGCCTTTTTGCCGGCAAAAACTTTCATATAGTCCGTTTTCTTTAACTTTGACCGCGTTAAGCGCGATATGAACAGCTTTCAAGGCCTCGCTTTGAACCTTATAATGCCGCAAAACGGCTTGCCGTCCGATGAAAATTTCATTGACAATGTTGTTGAAATATTCCGATTTTACCTCGCCCGAATATTGATAAACCTCAATCAGCGTGACTTGTGCGCCGGTTTCCAAAACCACAATGTTGTGCAGGTTGGCAAAATGTTTGACACCGCTGTGGCTATGATTAATAAAGGCAAGCGGTTTATCAAGGCAAACACCACGGGCAACCCGCAAAAAGACGCCTTGCTCCAGATAAGCGGTGTTTAACGCCGCAAACGGAAAATTTTGCATCTCAAAACTTTTGTTTAAAAATGCGGAAGTTTCGTTTTCCATAACGGCTTCAATCAACGGTATGGTTTGTACACCTTCGGGCAGATGAAAATGGTCCTCTTTAAGTTTGCCATTGCAAAAATGTATTTCATAAGCATCAAAGGGTAGGGCGCATTTACCTTGGCAACAACAGAAAGAATGTTCTTTGCTGCAATCGTTGCCGCAAGTTTCTTCCATAACAAAATCATCGCCGGCCAACTCACGTACGCGGGTATATTTCCATGCCTCGGTTTTCGCCGTTGGCAAACCCTGGCTTAAAAAAGAATTACGCCCTTTTTCGCGCAAGGCTTCCAGTTTGGGCAAATCTGCGCCGATGAGTTTTATGTTTTGGATTAAACCGCCCATGTCTTACGCCTTATCCTTGATAAATTCGGCATAGCCTTTTTCTTCCAATTCCAACGCCAGATTTTTATCGCCGGATTTGACGATATGTCCGTTGGCAAAAACATGCACAAAATCAGGCACAATATAGTTCAAAAGGCGCTGATAGTGCGTAATCACCAGCATGGAGCGCTTGCCGTTTCTTAAAGCGTTCACCCCTTCGGCGACCACCTTTAAGGCATCAATGTCCAAACCTGAATCCGCTTCGTCCAAAATGGCCATATCCGGCTTTAAGACAGTCATTTGCAGGGTTTCCATACGTTTTTTCTCACCGCCAGAAAAGCCGACATTGACCGGCCGTTTGAGCATTTCATTATCAATGCCAAGACTTTTACCGGTCTCACGCACCATTTTAATAAATTCCATTGTGTCAAGTTCCGGTTCGCCGCGGTGTAAACGGATGGCGTTAACGGCGTGTTTTAGGAAAGCCGTGGTCGGCACGCCGGGAATTTCCACCGGATATTGCATAATTAAAAACAAACCTTCGCGGGCGCGCTCTTCAATGCTCATAGAAAGCAAATCTTTGCCCTTAAAACGCACATTGCCGGAGATGATTTCATAACCTGGCTTACCGCACAAAACATAAGACAAAGTGGATTTTCCGGCGCCGTTCGGCCCCATAATGGCGTGAACTTCGCCTTCGTTGATTGTCAAATTAAAACCTTTGATGATTTCTTTATCGCCGGCGCGGGCGCGTAAATCTTCAATTTCAAGAAGCGGCGCGGTCATGTGTTTTTTCCCATTCATCCAAACGTTGATTGATTTTTACCAGTTTTTCGGCTTTATACTTTTCTACCGCATCCTTGATGCCGTAACAGCATTTTAACTGTTCAAGCATGATTTCCACATCGGCGGTTTCCTCAATAAGTTCGGCCACATTGTCTTTTTTGCGGTTGATGTTTTTTAAAATTTCTTTGGTAAGCTCACTCATTTCTTCAATCACCTGAAGCATTTGCGGTTCTTTGCCCCATGTTTTGAGCGCGCGTTGATATGTGTTCATCTATCCGATACTCCCCGTTAGTGAAATGTTGATTAATTTGGCGGCTTCAATGGCAAATTCCATCGGTAGTTGCTGCATCACTTCTTTGCAAAAGCCGTTGACAATCAGGCTGACGGCTTCTTCCTCGCCGATGCCGCGCTGTTTGCAATAAAACAACTGCTCATCGCTGATTTTTGAGGTTGTCGCCTCATGTTCCAAAACGGCACTGCGGCAGCGGTTTTCCACATACGGCACGGTATGCGAACCGCAGGTTGAGCCGATGAGCAGGCTGTCGCATTGCGAATAATTACGGGCGTTAAAAGCCTTTGGCGCCACCTTGACCAAACCGCGGTAAGTCTGATTGGAAAAACCGGCAGAAATCCCCTTGGAAATAATTTTGGAGCGGGTATTTTTACCGATGTGAATCATTTTGGTACCGGTATCAGCCTGTTGGCGGTTGTTGGTAATGGCAACCGAGTAAAACTCGCCGCAAGAATTGTCGCCTTGCAAAATGCAGGAGGGATATTTCCATGTGACGGCCGAACCCGTTTCCACCTGCGTCCATGAAACTTTGGCGTTGTCGCCTCGGCAGGCCGCCCGTTTGGTCACAAAGTTATAAACGCCGCCTTTGCCGTCTTTGTCGCCTGGATACCAGTTTTGCACGGTTGAATATTTAACTTCGGCGTCCTTCAAAACCACGATTTCCACGATTGCGGCATGAAGTTGGTTTTCATCGCGCTGCGGTGCGGTGCAGCCTTCCAAATAAGAAACATAGCTGCCTTCATCGGCCACAATCAGCGTGCGTTCAAATTGTCCGGTGTTTTTGGCGTTAATGCGGAAATATGTGGAAAGCTCCATCGGACATTTAACCCCTTTTGGGATATACACGAACGATCCGTCGGTAAACACCGCCGAGTTTAAGCAGGCAAAAAAGTTATCGGTATAAGGCACGACTGAACCCAAATATTTTTGCACCAAATCCGGATGATTTTTCACCGCTTCGGACATGGAGCAAAAAACAATACCTTGTTCGGCAAGTTTGGCACGATAGGTGGTGGCCACCGAAACGCTGTCAAACACGGCGTCAACCGCTACCACGCCGGCTAAAACCTCTTGTTCTTTTAAGGGGATACCAAGTTTGTTGTAAGTATCCAAAAGGGCGGGGTCAACCTCGTTTAAGCTTTGGGGTGCTGCTTTTTGTTTGGGCGCGGCGTAATAAAACAAATCCTGATAATTGATTTTGTCATAGCTTAATTTGGCCCATGTCGGCTCTTTCATATTAAGCCAGAAACGGTACGCGGCAAGGCGCTTTTCCAAAAGCCATTCCGGCTCACCTTTTTTACGCGAAATCAAGCGAATAATATCTTCATTTAAACCTTTAGGCACTGTTTCGGATTCAATGTTTGTCACAAAGCCGTATTTGTATTTATCGCCGCTTTCATCAATAATTTCAGGTTTTTCAGCCATTTAATCCTCTGTGTTTTTAAGCGGCTTTCAGCATAAGCAATTGTTTGTTTAAAATCAAGGGCTTTTAACGAATATTTAGCGATTTTAATGTGATATTATCATAATAATAAAGGATGCAAATGCGTGAAATTTTTTTGAAAATAACGGCAATATGCCTGCTGTTGAGCGGTTGTTATTTTTCCAACGACGGCATCAGACTGATTAACCGTGCCACCTTGTTTGGCACGCCGCCTTCAATGGTTCGTGTGGAAAAAGGCGACACGCTTTATAGCATTTCCCGTCGTTACAGTGTTCCGTTAAAAGATTTGATTCAAGTTAACGGGCTTTATCCGCCGTATACCTTGAAAGTCGGTCAAAGTCTGCGTCTGCCTTTGGCGCAATTCCACACCGTGCAAAAAGGCGACACGCTTTATAGCATTTCCCGCCAACACAATGTGGATTTAACCACATTAAGCCGCGTAAACAACCTGCGTTCGCCGTACACGCTGCATGTCGGGCAAAAGCTTTTGCTTTCCGGCACGATTTCCGGCAACAGCCGCAGTTATCAAACAGTACAAAAGAAAACGCAGTCTTCTGCAAGCTCTGCAAAAAAGCGCACGACGGCAGCCAAAAAGAAAAGCACGGCAAAATCCTATGTTTACACGCCGCCCAAAAACCGCACGGCAAAATTTTTGTGGCCGGTTAAAGGCACGGTGGTTTCCAATTTTGGCGTAACCGGTAAAGGGCGCAAAAACGATGGTATCAATATCAAAGCGGCGCGCGGCACAACCATTAAAGCTGCCGATAAAGGTACGGTGGCATATGCCGGAAACGAACTTAAAGGTTTCGGCAACCTGATTTTAATCAAGCATACCGATGGGTGGATTACCGCTTATGCCCACAACGATAAATTGTTGGTTAAAAAAGGCCAAAAAGTCATCAAAGGCGAAAAGATTGCCACCGTCGGCAGCACCGGCAGCGTAGATAGCCCGCAGCTGCACTTTGAAGTGCGTGCCGGCAAAAAAGCGGTTGATCCGCGCAAATATCTGCCTTGAAAACTAAAAAACAATCCAAATTTGTAAAATAGTTGTGAAAGACTTGATATTTTAATGTTGTATCAAGCAAATTTTGTTGTATATTCTTGGCAGTTAAAAATATATTTAAGGAGAAAATGATGTTAATCAGCGATGCATGGGCTCAAGCAGCGGCGCCAGTCAGCACCGGAAGTTCCGTTGCCGGAACAATTATTCAGCTGGTGTTGATTCTGTTGGTGTTTTACCTGCTGCTTATTCGTCCGCAGCAAAAAAAGATGAAGCAACACGAAGCGGAATTAAAAGCGATTAAAGTCGGTGACGAGATTGTCACCGGTGGCGGTGTGTATGCCAAAGTCAGAAAAATTGAAGGCGACGACATCACGGCCGAAGTTGCCAAAGGTGTTGAGGTTAAAATGTACCGCTATATGATCCGCGAGGTTTTAAAACCCGAAACAGCCAATGAAAACAAAGCTGAAAAAAAGAATAAAAAATAAGGTGGTTTAATATGTATAAATTGTCTAAAGAAAGAGTTTTGATTATTTTGGCCATCTGTCTGGTCGGAATTTTCTTTGCCGTCCCGAATTTTTTGCCGCAAAACATTAAGTTGCCCTCGTGGTGGCAGCCGGTAAGCTTGGGGCTTGATCTGCAGGGCGGTTCAAATTTGCTTTTGCAGGTTGATTTTGATGATGTTATGAAAGAGCGTATGTCCACAATTGAAGATTCGGTGCGCCAAACCATGCGCGAGCACCGCATCCGCTATCAAAAATTAACAGCCGGCGCCGATTCTGTTAAAGTGGAAATTGAAAACGCCGGTTCACGCAATCAGGCTATGGGTTATTTCAGAAAATTAGATGATGGCTTAACGGTCACTTCCGATGCCGACGGCGTGGTTGAAATCAAATATTCCGATCAGGCAATTGCTCAATTAAAAGCCAAAGTTGTGGAACAATCCATTGAGATTGTCCGCCGCCGTATTGATGAGCTCGGCACCAAAGAGCCGGTGATTCAAAGCCAGGGTAGTGACCGTATTGTGGTGCAGCTGCCGGGCATACAAAATCCGGAAGAAGTAAAACAACTGTTGGGCAAAACCGCCAAAATGTCTTTCCATTTGGTAGATGACCGCACCAATGCCGCGGATGCCAGAAGAGGAAAGTTGAGCAGTTCTTCACGCGTGGTTGACGGCGTGGACGGCGGACAATATGTTATCAACCGCAAACCGGTTGTCGGTGGCGAAAACTTAACCGATGCTTCGGTCAGTTTCCAAGAAGGCGCGCCGGTGGTAAGCTTTAAGTTTAACACGGTCGGCGGCCGCAAATTCGGCGAAGTGACCAAAGAAAACATCGGACGCCAGTTGGCGATTGTCTTGGATGATGAGGTGATATCCGCACCGGTCATCCAGTCGGCCATTTTGGGCGGCAGCGGCGTGATTACCGGCAACTTCACATCTGAAGAAGCTAATGATTTGGCTTTGTTGCTGCGTTCCGGTGCTTTGCCGGCACCGTTGGAAGTGCTGGAAGAAAGAACGGTCGGTGCCGGTTTGGGTGCCGATTCCATTAAAGCCGGCATCATCGCTTCCGTGATTGGTTTGATTATGGTGGTGGTGTTTATGGTAGCAGCGTATGGCTTGTTCGGCATTTTCACCACGGTTTCGGTTTTCACCAACCTGTTTTTATTGTTGGGTGCGATGAGCATTATCGGCACGACATTGACCCTGCCGGGTATTGCCGGTATCATCTTGACCATCGGTATGGCGGTGGATTCCAACGTGTTGATTTTTGAACGCATGCGCGAAGAAGTCAAAAACGGTCGTTCGCCGAAAGATGCGGCGGAAGCCGGCTTTACCGAAGCATGGGCAACGATTGTGGACTCCAACCTGACAACATTGGTCGCGGCTTTGGTCTTGTTCTGGTTCGGCACCGGTCCGGTCAGAGGTTTTGCCGTGACGTTGGCCATCGGTATTGCCACATCCATGTTTACTTCCGTGACGGTCAGCCGGTTGATTATTGCCGGTTGGATGAAAAAAACCAAACCGACCAAATTGCCGATTTAATGATTTAAAATTAAGGATGAATGAAAATGAGAATTTTTAGCTGGGTGACAAAAGACACAAACATAGATTTTATGAAAGGCAGAAAATACACTTATCTTCTGTCGGCAGTTATGGTGCTTTTGTCTTGTTACTGGATTGTATTTAGAGGTTTTAATTACGGGATTGATTTTTCCGGCGGTATTTTGATGGAAATCAAAAGCGAAAGCAAAATCAATCCGGAAGACGTGCGCAAAACCTTATCAGGCGTCAATCTTGATGATTTGACCTTGCAAACAATCGGCGAAAACGGCGACGAACTGATGGTCAGAGCGCAAGCTCAAAACGCCGATGAAGAAAGCCAGCGTCTGGCGGTGGCTGAAATCAAAGCGGCTTTGGGCGATGGTTATGAATATCGTCGGGTTGAATCGGTCGGCCCGCAGGTCGGCGACGAGTTGAAACGTGCCGGTGTGATTGCCTCGCTGATTGCCGTTTTGGGGATTTGCGCCTATATTTGGTTCCGCTTTGAATGGCAGTTTGCTCTTGGTGCACTGCTTGGTTTGTTCCATGATTTACTGGTAACGGTCGGCTTGTTATCGTTGTTTGACTTTGACTTCAGCTTAACAACGGTAGCGGCAATTTTGACGTTGGCCGGTTATTCGGTGAACGATACGGTGGTCACCTATGACCGCATCCGTGAAAACCTGCGCAAATACAAAAAGATGCCGCAGTATGATTTGTTGAACAAAAGTATCAACGACATCTTGTCGCGCACGATTTTGACCGGTTTCACCACCATGTTTGCCGCGGCTTCGTTGTTTGTTTTCGGCGGTGATACGCTGCGCAGCTTTTCGTTTACGATTTTATGGGGCGTGATTGTCGGAACATATTCTTCCATTTATGTTTCCGCGGTGTTCTTAAACATTTTTGATTTAAGAAAAACTCAGGAAGTTAGAATGCAAGATGTCAATCCGTTCGGCAACGCTTAAATAAAATCGGAAAAATCAGGCAACAAAAAAGCGGCATCTGCCGCTTTTTTGTTGCTTAACGCATATTACATGGAAAATATGGCGTAAATACTGCAAGCGTTGCTGTCACATTTTTGGCACAAATTTTGCATTTTTTCAAGATTAAGCATATGTATTTTTTGCGAAACATCCGTTTTTGCTTGATCACCGAACCACCAATCTTGTTGATTGACACTTTCGGAAGTGTTGGAGTTAATCCCGACCGCATGCAGTTCTGCCGCATACCCTTTAAAACTTTCCAAGATATTACGGCAAATGGTGTGGTTTTGATCGTTTCGTCCCGTAAATAAAAATGAAAAATAAAATGCGGTTCCGCCACTTGAACGAGCCAGTTCCACCGGTGTGTCAAACACATCATAGATATAATAGTTTTCGTTACGTTTCAGCATTTCGGGCGGTAAGGCATTGAGCTTTCGAAACAACGAAACGACGGATTCGCTGTTTTTCAACGTTGAAAGAACCGATTTGTATTCAATCAAAGCCATCATGATTTGATTGATTTGCTCGCTTTGCTTGTTGAGCTTGTATTTCAGCATGGCTTTGGAGTAACCGGTCATCGCCCCAACCGATAAAACTCCGATAATCGCCAGCACGCCCAACATCTCCACCATACTTCTTCCGCATAGAGCCGCATCTGCTTGCCTTCTTTCATTGTGTGTCAAAGAGGAAAAGCTAAAAAATTTGAACAAACTCATCAAAAGAACTCCTAACAAAAGCAAAAAATACTTATTTGCTCGTCATTCTAAACCGTTTTTTTTTTTGCAATTTTAAAGAGTCTCGTGGGGATAAGTTACAACCGACAGAGGGCGTCACCTCAATGAGCGGGTATTAGTTGCAAATGCAGAGCATTCCAAATGGAATACGGCAAAAATTAAACAAAAATAAAAATCGCCGGCAGGATTCTAAAAAATTTCATGCAAATACATACTGTGTGGGAAAATAAAAATGTGTACAAATAACCATACAAACGAAAAAACTCTGGCAAACCAGACAATCGGATGTTTTTGATTATAAATCCACCAACCGAACATAACCATACAATTATCAAAAATCAGCCGGTTGCTCCAGTGTTCCACGCCTTGCAACCAATATTCAACGGCTTGGCCGGCGAGTCCTGTTTCCAGATAATGCTCTAATGTTTCCCACATATAAGCAATCATAACGGTTAAGATGAAACTGATTTTTAATTTCAGAGCAGGAGAAATTTTTTCTTCGCCGACAAGTTTGGTTGCCAGCCAACCGGAAAAGCAACCGACGGAAATGCCCATAACCAGATGTTCAATAGACCAAACATCAAATGAAGCTTCGGTTTTAAGTCCCCACAATGTCATCTCAAATTCTCATTTCTTATTATCAATCAAAAAAATGTCATGTTCCTATACTAAATATCAAAAGAAGATAACCAAATTTTATTTTTTATGCAAAGCCTGATACTCAAACCACTTGGCAATTTTCAAGAAACGAAAATAAGCGTAAGAAGTTGCCATCCAAAAGCCGCATGTTCCGTAAAGACAATAGCGCCGTTTGAAGTAATAAATCAAAAACTGCCGCGGCATTTCCGTATAAAGGCGCAGACGGGAATATTTCTTGTTCTTTTCCAAAGCGGTTTTAACCAACTCGTCGGTGTACATGTTGAGTTTGTACCACAGCTGTGTCAAAGACACATATGAATAATGATGAACCTTGCCGTTTAATTGTTCCACCCAGCAATTTTCGTCCCAAACGACGCGGTCATGTGTTAAATCATCAGGCATGTTGGCTTTTTTGCGGTCGTATAACCTGACCTGATTGTAGGTCTTGGCAAAAAAACGCGGTTTTTTATCTCCCGGAAGCATATCGCAGATTTTGATTTTGTAAGCATCGGCGGCCGGGTTTTTCTTGATTTGTTTAATTTCGGCTATCAACTCATCGGACAAAACTTCATCGGCATCAAGTGATAAAACCCAATCATTTGCGCATTTGTTTTGCGCAAAATGTTTTTGCGAGGATATATTTTTCCATTTATGAAAAACAAATTTGGCCTTAAATTTTTCGGCGATTTGCTTTGTCTTGTCCGTGCTGCCGCTATCCACCACCACAATTTCATCGGCCACTTTAGCCGCGGCCTTCAGCGTTTTTTCCAAACGCAGCTCTTCATTGAGCGTAACCAGATAAACCGATAATTTTACCATTTTTTATTCCGATTAAAGTGTAAGTACCGCTTAAATGTCCGTTTTTTTATGCAAAAAGTCAAGTCATAAAATCAATGGATTAACATCAAAAAAAACGTTTGTATTAAACGGACATTTAACGTAAACTGACGTGAACGTCAAATTAAAAAAGGAAAACAAATGAATCTGTCTGTTTATCTGATAACCTTAAATGAGGAAAACCGCCTCGAAAACACCTTAAAAGCGGCAGCCAAAGTGGCTGATGAAATTGTGGTGGTAGATAGCGGCAGCACGGATAAAACGGTTGAAATTGCAAAAAAGTACAAAGCAAGAATTTTTTACCATGAATGGAAAAGCTACTGCGACCAGAAATCGTTTGCCGAGAAAAAATGCTCTTCGGATTGGGTTTTAATGCTTGATGCCGATGAAGTTTTATCTGATGAGTTGATAGCCGAAATTAAACAAATCAAGAAAAACCCGGCCGCCGATGCTTACAAAATCAAAATCTGCAATATGTTTCCGGGAGATAAAAAACCACGCGTTTTCGCACAGAGTTTTAATGCCGTGCGTTTATATAACCGGCATGGTGCTTATATGCCGCCGGATTTGTGGAACAAAGACAGAGTAAAAGTCCGTAACCCCAAAAATGTCTCTCAGCTTAAAAATAAAATCTATCATTATTGTTTTTTAAGTTTGGAGCAGGCAACGGCAAAATACAACCTTCACAGTTCTGAACTGGTACACACCGTTGTGGCGGAAAAACGTACATTTTCACGTTTGCGTCTTTATACGGAATTTCCACGGCAATTTTTACATTATTATTTTTTAAAAAGATATTTTTTATTAGGCACGCAAGGATTTATTCAGGCCATGGTTTTAGCCCATTTTCGTTTTTTAAAAATTGCCAAGTGGTTCGAATATCAGGCCTTGCATAAAAAATAAAAAAGCCCGCGGTTGAAGCGGGCTTAAACATTTACAGTCAATTAAAATTCGGCCAAAACTTTTGCCGTTTCTTGTACATTGTGCAAGCTCATCATGGCAATGGTGTTGTAACCGTTGTCAACATGGACAACCTCGCCGGTGATGGCCGAACCCAAAGGCGAAAGCAAGGCCAAAGCGGCATGGCCGACTTCTTCTTGGGTAACATTGCGCAACAGCGGTGCGTTCAGTTCATTCCAACGTAAGATCTTGCGGAAATCGCCGATGCCGGAAGCCGCCAGCGTTTTAATCGGACCGGCGGAAATCGCATTAACGCGCACGCCTTGTGCACCCAAATCCACGGCAGCGTAACGAACGGAAGCTTCCAAAGCGGCTTTGGCCACGCCCATAATGTTATAGTTGGGCAAAACACGCTCGGCGCCGAGATAAGTCAACGTTACGATTGAACCGCCTTCGTTCATAATCGGCGAGGCACAGCGGCAGGCTTCTAAAAATGAATAGCACGAAATATGCATGGTGTTCAAAAAGTTGTCTAATGTCGTGTCAATGGTGCGGCCTTTGAGTTGGTCTTTGTCCGAAAAAGCGATGGCGTGAACCACAAAGTCAATTTTGCCCCATTTTTCGCCGAGTTCTTTAAAGCAAGCTTCAACAGAGACAGAGTCGGAAACGTCACATTTAATGAGTGTCGGCTCAAAAGCGAGTTGTTCGGCCAGCGGGCGGACTCTTTTTTCCAAAGATTCATTTTGGTATGAAAAAGCGATTTGCGCTCCTTGTTCGTTTAAGGCGCGGGCAATGCCCCAAGCAATGGAGTGGTCGTTGGCCAGACCCATAATCAAACCTTTTTTGCCGGCCATCAACGGTGTAACATTAGTCATTTGTATCTTTTCCTTTGCGTTATAAAAAAAATTAATATACAGTTGTTAATAAGTTGTTTTATTTATAGATTATCGTTAGAAGGTTATTTATCTAATAAAATTGTATTTGTAAACATTTTTTTGAGATTTAAGGCAATGTGTTGGAAAACTAGAATGTTAGAAATCAGCGCCAAGTGTCGCGATTTTTTATATTTTCTCCTAAAGCGCGCCCAAAACGATACGGTTTTGCGCGTGGCGTCGTCTTTAAGCTATACCTCGCTGATAGCGCTTGTTCCTGTGCTGGCGATTGCTTTGGCGGTGTTTTCGGCTTTTCCGGTCTTTAATGAAACGCGCGAGCAAATACAAAACTTGATTGTGCAAAATCTGGTTCCCGATGCCGGACAAGACATCAAAATGTATTTTACCCAGTTTATAGATGCCGCCGCCAAATTAACCACCATCGGTGTGGTCGGTATCGCCTTAACCGCTATTCTGCTGCTTTCAACAATAGAAAACAGTTTTAATTTTATTTTTAAGGTCACCCGCCCGCGGCGTTTTACCACCAAAATCACCCTGTATTGGACGATTATCACCTTGGGGCCGTTGCTTTTGGGTGCGGCGTTTTCCTTAAAAGGGATTGCCGCGTTTAATGATGTTTTGCAAAGCGTGCCGGAAATCAAGGTTGTTTTGGGCAGCGTTTTGCCGTTTTTCTTGACATGGCTGGTTTTAGCCTGCGTTTATGTGTTTGTGCCCAACAAGAAGGTCGGGTTTTTAAATGCCGCCGCCGGTGCGTTTGTTGCCATGTGTTTGTTCTGGCTGTTAAGAAACGGTTTTGCCTTGTTTATGGTCAAAAACAACACTTATAAAACCTTATACGGTGCCGTGGCGGCCGTGCCGTTGGTGCTTATCTGGATGTATCTTTATTGGGTGGTGGTAATTTTCGGTGCCGTGTTTACCGCGGCTTTGGAGGAGTTCCGCCAGCTTGACCGCCGCAATTTAAATAAGATTATACTCGGAGGCAAACCAAACAAAAGATAAAATTGAATATTTTTAAAATTGCTCTTGCAAAAAGAACAAAAATAGAACATAAAGAAATATAGATAACCTTAAACCTGTGAAAGTGAGAAAATATGGAAAAAGATAAAGCATTAGACGCGGCGTTAAGCCAGATTGAGCGGGCGTTCGGCAAAGGATCAATCATGCGTTTGGGGCAAAGCACCAATATTGATATTGAAGCCATCTCCACCGGTTCTCTGGGCATAGACATTGCCTTGGGCATTGGCGGTTTGCCCAAAGGGCGTATTGTGGAAATCTACGGACCGGAAAGTTCCGGTAAAACCACGCTGGCTTTAAGCGTGATTGCCCAAGCCCAGAAAAAAGGCGGTACCTGCGCTTTTATTGATGCCGAACACGCTTTGGATCCTTCTTATGCCAAAAAAATCGGCGTGGATATTGAAAACCTGCTGATTTCGCAGCCGGATGCCGGCGAGCAGGCTTTGGAAATCGCCGATACACTGGTGCGTTCCGGCGCGATAGATGTTTTGGTGGTGGATTCGGTGGCGGCTCTTGTGCCGAAGGCTGAACTTGAAGGCGAGATGGGCGATTCTCACATGGGCTTGCAGGCACGTTTGATGAGTCAGGCGCTACGCAAGCTGACATCAACCGTTTCCCGTTCCAATACACTGATTATATTCATTAACCAGATTCGTATGAAAATCGGCGTGATGTTCGGCAACCCTGAAACCACGACCGGCGGCAACGCTTTGAAGTTTTACGCTTCCGTGCGCATGGACATTCGCCGCATCGGCGCGATTAAAGACAAAGACGAGGTTATCGGCAGTCAGACACGGGTCAAGATTGTTAAAAACAAGGTTGCGCCGCCGTTTAAAACGGTTGATTTTGACATTATGTACGGCGAGGGCATTTCCAAAACCGGTGAATTGATTGATTTGGGCGTCAAAGCCGGCTTGGTGGAAAAATCCGGCGCATGGTTCTCCTATAAGGGGGAAAAACTCGGGCAGGGACGTGAGAACGCCAAATTGTTTTTAAGAGATCATCCGGAAGTGGCGGAAGAAATTGAAAACAAAATACGTGCCGATGCCGGTCATTTGACGACCGAAATGATTGGCGAGGACGAACCCCCGCTTGAAAGTGAAGATTAGAATTTTTATAAATCCGAAAAATCTCTCTGCCGATTGGCAGAGAGATTTTTTGTATGGTGAAATTTGCGGATTTGTTGCCGACACGACGGCTATTTTGCCAAAAAAAAAATTTGGCAATTTTGCACTTGTCAAAACTCCAAAAATATGCTATAAGGTTATTAATAATGAATTTTGAAGATATTATTAATTAAAAGAGGCACCAGACTAAAAAAACCTCTCTAAAATCTGGAAAAATATGAAAAAAATCTTTTGTATGTTAATGATGATTCTTCTGTCAATTAGCGGCGAAGCGGTTGCTAAAACAGAAAATCTCGCATCAGCATCGGTGTGGGATGGGACAGAAACAATATGGTGTTATACACCAACACCGTATGACAATCTCGTTACCCGTCCTGACTATGAAGCCGAAGCCGATGAAGAGCTGGCAACCCCAGCAACAAAATCGGAAACGGAATATTATTCCGCCCCTGAAACCAATCTGCAAAATTTGCCGGTTGATGAGGGTGAGGAACAAGAAGGAAGATCCCTTCGGTGTTTATACTGGTTGGCATTAATAGTGCTTAATCTGGCGTTGATTGCCAGAGCAACCATTTAAAATAAAACAACGAACCTCCGCCAGTTTCGGCGGAGGTTCGTTGTTTAAATAGCAGCCATCTTAATTCACTTTTGGTTTATTTCAATAATTCTGCCAACTGTTCCAATTCGTCAAGTTGATTATCTTTCAATGCCGATTTAAGAGTCGGCATAATTTCAAGCAGAGTGACGTTTTTCAGACTTTCAATCAGGTTTTTCATCAAATTTCCCGAAGCCGGCGCCCATGAACCGTTTTGCATTAAGGCAACAGTGCGGTTTTGCAAATTATGCGCTTTAAGTTCATTTAGCACATATTCCATCGGCGGAAAAATGCCGGCATTATAAGTTGGCGAAGCAAACACCAACTTGTCATATTTAAACGCCTCGCTGACAATAACCGATGCATGAGTTGATGAAACATCGTAAACGGCAATGTTTTTCACACCTTTTTCCGAAAGTTTGTTTGCCAAAACATTTACCGCATTTTCTGTGTTGCCGTATATAGAGGCATAAGCGATCATTACCCCGTGCGTTTCGGGTGTATAGGTACTCCACTGATTATATTTTTCAATAAACAGCCCTAAATCTTTGCGCCAGATAAGCCCGTGCAGCGGACATACCAGATTGATTTCCAAACCGGCGGCTTTTTTGAGCAAAGCCTGCACCGAAGGGCCATATTTACCAACAATGTTGGTGTAATAGCGGCGCGCCTCGTCCAGATACTGATGTTCAAAATCAACTTCATCAGCGAACAAATGTCCGTTCAAAGCGCCGAAACTACCGAAAGCATCGGCCGAGAACAAAATTTTATCGGTCAAATCATAAGTAACCATCACTTCCGGCCAATGCACCATCGGTGCCATAACAAACGTCAATGTATGGCGGCCGACGGAAAGTGTGTCGCCTTCTTTGACGATAACAGCGCGTGCATCAATGTCAAAATCAAAAAATTGTTTAATCATGGCTAATGTTTTGGCATTAACCACCATTTTTGTTTTCGGATAGCGGCGGGCAATTTCGCCGATGGTTGCGGCATGATCCGGTTCCATATGGTTAATGACTAGATAATCCAGTTCACGCCCGTCCAAAGCATAATTGAGATTTTCCATAAATTGTAAGCAAACGGAATGGTCAACCGTATCAAGCAAAACGTTTTTTTCATCCTTTAACAAATAAGAATTGTAAGAAACCCCGTTCGGGATTGGATATATATTTTCAAACAAAGCCAAACGACGGTCGCTGGCGCCGATATAAGTCAAGTCATCGCAAATTTTGCGAGTGCAGTGCATCATAAAATCTCCTTTAATATTACTGTATTTAGTTTTCTTATAATCGGGTTATATAAATTTTTCAATATAAAATAATGAAATTTTAGGAATTGATGTTTATGATTATAATCAGCCTAAATTTTATAAGGAGACTGTCATGGAAAGTTTTTATTACGATAACCGTCAACTGCAAAAATTGGTGCTTCTAAATGCCGTTTTGCTGTGTCTGGTCATTTTAGCCGGCAACACATGCCCAAATCATTTGGGTTGGATAAGCATTGTTTCTGTTTTGTGTTTGGTTTCATTTTCAGCATCTTTGTATGTGGTGATTTTTCCGCAGCGTTTGGCTCTTGTTAATGATGAGGGCATTAAAATTGACCATAACGCCATGCTAAAATGGGAAGACATTGCCAAAGCCGAACAAAAACGTGTTTCCGGATGCTTGAAGCGTGAAATTATTGCCATTACCCCCAAAGAAAGCACTGCCTACCGCCGCACACTGATGCAGCATTTAAGCAAATGCTCGCCGTATGGTGAATTTTCCATACCGCTTTATGCCATGACGGAAAAAGATAAAATAGAAATTATTAAGGCTATGGAAAAACATATAAAAATTGAAAAATAATTTTCAAAAAATACATACAAAAAAACGCTTCTTATTTTTTAAGAAGCGTTTTTTTTTCATAAAGATGGTGGACTACATATCCCTGCCGCCTTTTTGGTGAAGTTGTGCATCATTAAGCACCACGCGTTCACCTTTCGTACCACCCGAAGTATTAGAGTTGGGTTGTTTAATACCGCGTTTTTCGGCCACAATATCTTCTTTTGACTTCGGGGCAGACTCAGTTTGCTTTTCGTTTTCAATGCCTAACTTATCGTTAAGCTTACCTTCGTCACTGACAATATTGTGTAAAGCCTGATTGTTGATTTTATTATCGGCATTGTATTGTGCCAATTCATCGCCTCTGATGGCTTTGCCATCAATGGAAAGTTTTTCAAACTCACCATTTTCATTCATGCGGCCTTCAATCTCTTGTCCGTTAATTTGGCCGGAAATTTTGAGATCGCCGCCGGCTGCCTTGGAAACATCAATGTCTTTCATTGCCATGTTTTGTTCAGCTTCAGCCACACGTTCGGCATTGCGTTCTTCCAAAGCAGAACTGTTTAGCAATTTGTCATCAAAAACAGGTTTCCCGTTTTCATCAATTGTCAGGCCTCTTTCGGCATAGTCCTTTTGTTTTTGCAGACATTGGTCTTTTAAGGCCGATTCTTCGGACGTCAAATTATCTCCCTTGGCCTCCAGCCCTTGCAAAACTTCATGATTGATATAAGCATCGCGCATAGCAAGATCATGTTCGGTCTGAGCCGTCTCTATGTCATGGGATTGACCAAGTCCGTATGTATACACACCGGTTTGGGCATCCTGATACAATCCCAATTGTTCGGCAGCCTCACTTTGGATTTCATAATATTTTAAGCCGGAGGACAGTTCCGTATTATCCGACATGGTTGTCTGCGTATCGGTATGCGTATGGATCGTATCTCCTTCCTGAGTAACTTGGACATTGGTTTGAATATCCATACCACCCGTTTCAGACCGTTCTTGCGTATCGGTCATCGGTTTCTCCGGAGCTTCTTGTCCGGTCGGTGCTCGTGCTTCAGCCGTCGGCGTCGCTGGTTGTTTAACTTCAGTTGTAAGACCTAACTTATCGTTAAGCTTACCTTCGTCACTGACAATATTGTGTAAAGCTTGATTGTTGATTTTATTATCGGCATTGTATTGTTCCAATTCATCGCCTCTGATGGCTTTGCCATCAATGGAAAGTTTTTCAAACTCACCATTTTCATTCATGCGGCCTTCAATCTCTTGTCCGTTAATTTGGCCGGAAATTTTGAGATCGCCGCCGGCTGCCTTGGAAACATCAATGTCTTTCATTGCCATGTTTTGTTCAGCTTCAGCCACACGTTCGGCATTGCGTTCTTCCAAAGCAGAACTGTTTAGCAATTTGTCATCAAAAACAGGTTTCCCGTTTTCATCAATTGTCAGGCCTCTTTCGGCATAGTCCTTTTGTTTTTGCAGACATTGGTCTTTTAAGGCCGATTCTTCGGACGTCAAATTATCTCCCTTGGCCTCCAGCCCTTGCAAAACTTCATGATTGATATAAGCATCGCGCATAGCAAGATCATGTTCGGTCTGAGCCGTCTCTATGTCATGGGATTGACCAAGTCCGTATGTATACACACCGGTTTGGGCATCCTGATACAATCCCAATTGTTCGGCAGCCTCACTTTGGATTTCATAATATTTTAAGCCGGAGGACAGTTCCGTATTATCCGACATGGTTGTCTGCGTATCGGTATGCGTATGGATCGTATCTCCTTCCTGAGTAACTTGGACATTGGTTTGAATATCCATACCACCCGTTTCAGACCGTTCTTGCGTATCGGTCATCGGTTTCTCCGGAGCTTCTTGTCCGGTCGGTGCTCGTGCTTCAGCCGTCGGCGTCGCTGGTTGTTTAACTTCAGTTGCTTGCGGCTGTGGCGTTTTGTTGCTCAAGTCCAGACCTTCTTCAAGATTATCACGTAAAGTTTGTAAACTCTTGTACTGATCAAGATTGCGCTGTAAAGCATCCGGATGCTGATCCATCTCATTGTTGATATATTTTATTTCTTCCGGCGTGTATTCTTTAGAACCGGTGTTGATGCTCTTATAATGACCATCTTCATCAAGCGTTATGGCAATCGTGTTGCCGTTTTCGCCTTGCATACGGAAAGAAATATCGCCGTTGTCTGCATACTGTATATTTTTATAATCATAATCATCCGGTAAACCATGGCTTTGCAAAGCTTCCGTATCGGTGCGTGCAACAATACGCCCGTCATCGGTTTGACCGACAATCTTAACTTTGTCATCGTTGATTTTGATTTTATTGACTTCAACATCAGATTCCCGAGCCTCATTAGTCGGCGTCGCCGGTTGTTCAACTTCAGTTGCTTGCAGCTGTGGCGCCTCTGGTTGCTCAACTTCAGTTGTAAGACCTAACTTATCGTTAAGCTTACCTTCTGTTTCAGGTGTTGAATGAACAGCTTCCTCGGTAGATGTTCTGCCTGTGTTTTCAGATGTATGTTCCGTCGCCTCGGGCTTAATGCCGTTCTCGGCATTATAATTATCGGCAACGGTTTGCGATGCTTCCGTCCGGTCGCCCATGAGACTTTCATAAGCGCCTTTTCCTTCATCCAAATTCCAGTCATTTGTGTCCGTGAAGGTCATACCATCTCTGGAAAAAGTATATTCGTCCACTTTATCGCCTTGATAAATGGTACCTGTCATTTCTGTACCGTCTTCCAACGTGCGGGACACATTAATTGATCCATCATCGTTATATTGAACGCTGTCAAGATGTTTCAACGGAGATTCATCCAAAGGAACCGTTGTTGACAGCTGTTCACCGTTTGGTCCTTCGGAAATAATGGTGGTAATACCGCTTTCCCGATCATTGATAATTTGTTTGACTTCAACATCTTCTGCACTTAAGGCATCCGGCATAATATCCGGCGAAGTGTTGTCTCTTTGTTCGGTATTGCTGTGTTTCTCCGTCCACTCTTTAGCCTCGGCTTCCATTTCATCGGCCGGCTTATAACCTTCCACATCTTGGAAGTTGCCGTGTTCATCAAAACGTTGCCCGCCAAATTCAATCAACAATGCTTTTTGTTCAGGTGTGAAAGTACCATCATTCCACGCTGTTTGAAGCTGTTCGGAGTTCATCCATTGGTCGCCATTAAGTCCCAAAATCATGTTAGCTTCTGCCGGATCGCGCGAGAACAACATTTGTAAATCATGTTGTTGTTCCACGGTCAGATTGTTGAGGTCAATAGTCGGTGCATCAACCACAGGGGCTTCCGGAGCAGGCGTTTCCGTTGAACCGATTTCTGAATGTTGTGTTTCAACACCTGTCCTTTGTTGATCCTGCATATTCTGCAGCATGGTTTTCGGCTGATCATCGGTAATTTTATCCGCATCAACTTCCATGCTATTATGATTAAACATTCCACCGACTGCTTTTCCGGTGGCAAAACCGATGCCGAAAGATGCAAGAGAAACCCCCAGAGCCTTATAGGCTGCCTTACGTTTGTCTTTTGCCGTACCTTTAGTTTCTTGGTAGGCTTTACGGGATTCGTTCAAGGCACTCACACCAGCTAAAGTAAATCCGGCAATACGAGACCCCACACGTGCCGTCACCACGGCAGCAGGGGCTATGGCGCCGCCGATACCGATGGCCGCGGTTGCACCGCTTAACAAAACAGAAGCTGTGCGCAATAAATGGTCTGGATCTTTTGTCATAAAGCGCCAGAAATTATCAATTTTTTTATTTTTTTTGATGGCTTCTTTTCTTTCTCGTCTATAATCTCTGATAAATTTATAGGTGTTCCAACCAAAAGATGCAACGCCGACAGCGGCCAGACCTGCAGGGCCGAAAACCGTACCGGCAATACCGTAGGCGGCACCCCAACCGGCTGTCTTTAAACCGCCTTTTAATAATGAATACTTTTTGCCATATTTTTGGGTCAGCTTTTTATCAGTTGCGTTTAGCCGTTCGCCAAAAGATTTTGAAGCTTTCTCATAACCTTTCTTCTGCCCCAATCTGTTAATGGCCGATTGCAAACGGTTGGTTTTTGCCGCCTGCCAACCGATAAAAGAATCCTGATTGATGGCAATGCCTTTTTTTCTTTGCGCTGCTGCCGCCAGCTTATTAAACATGGCGGTGTAGTCTTTTTCGCTCACTCTTCCTTTAGAAAATTGATCAGCACAGACCACTTCAACAATATTTTTTCTTAAACGGTCGGCATATTCTTGTTGAAAAGCCTCCGGCGTAACGGTCTTTCCCGTATTGGCCAAATACGTTTCCGTTTCGCGCCGTGTTTGTTCTAAAAACAGAGCGATATCACTGTCGGAACCTTTTTGATCAAGCTTCTCACGGGAAAAAGTCTTAAGTTCGCCGGCCACGGTAAGGTTGTTTAATATATTGTACACATCCTGAAATTCAGGAGTTTTTAGCGGTACATTACTTACATAGGCTTGTCGCGCATCAGCCAACAACTTCTCTTTTTTCTTTAATACTGAAGAAATGTTATTGGCGTTAGGTGATTCTCTTAATGTTTTTAATAGATATTCAAAATTTTTAAAATCATTAAAACCTAACGAATTTGTACTGTTAACACGTTTTTCAGCCCAATCCAACAATGCGGTTTTCTGATCGCTTTGGAGATCTTTGCACTGCAACGCACCGGCCAAAACCGAAATTTCCGGAACTTTGCCACTTTGTTGAGCGCTGTTTAAAATACCGACAACATCCTGATATTCAGTCGCCTGCTGCAGTTTTTCTTCATGAACATCCAGCGCAAAAAGATCGCTGTCTTTAGGCATACCGTCCAGACCGGAAATGTTGGTTTCCACCACTTGCGGTTCTTGCAAATGTGCATCGTCAATACCGTACTCTTCTTCAAAAACCTCAATTTCCGATTGAGCTGCGGTAATGGCTTTTTCCACGGTCGCCATATTCTCTTTGGTTTTTTCGCTGTTTGGGTAGGCTTTAACCAATACCAATAGGTCATTTAAGGCGTATACTTCATCAATATTGGTCAAAGGCAACTTGCCATCGGCATATTTTCCGGCTTCCGAGACAATATGATCTTCCACCTTGATGCCGGCGGCCTTTGTTTCATCATTCGGTCGTGCATTCAAATCGCGCCGCAGCGTTGCCAACTGCGAAGGCAGTAAGTTTTTCAAATTTTTAGCTTTCTCTACGGCGTTATATTGATTGATTTCACTTTTTTCACTACTAACATCATCTGCGGGAGCTTCACCGGCGGAAACGTCTGCTTTTGGCGCCGAAGAAGCATTGGAAACAGGTTGTTCAGCCTCTTTTGAAACTTCCGCCTGCGGCGTTTCTTGGACAAATGCACTTTCGCTTGTCTTTTTAGATTCTTCAGGGTTGCTAACAGCCTCATTTTCATCAGCCGCTTTCGGTGCGGTATTGGCACGGAGTTCTTCCTGACGTGCCGCTATTTTCGTCCGCAAATCATCGGCTCCCGGAGTTCTGGCCCAGACAGCGGCCAGTTTTTCAACCTCTTCGGCTGAAAGATTGTTCAAATTATCGGCGATTTCGGCAGCTTCTCTTGCCAAGCGTTGCTTTTCCACGTTTATCATGGCATCCAAAACAATAGCTTCTTGTTCTTCGGTTAAGTTTTGATTTTTCAAATACGTGTTTAAAACTTCTTCTTCCAGATTTTTGCTTTCCGGATTAAGGCGTTTTTTCTCAATTTCAATTAAAGCATCTAAAACAGCCGTTTTTTGTTCTTCTGTAAAATTTCCGTCCTGAAGGTATTGATCAAGAATTTCTTCTTCGGGGGTTTTATTTTCATCAGCCATGATGGATCTCCTAAAAAAAGCCTAATATTAAACTCATTATAGCGACATTTTTTAAATTTTGCAATGCAAAAATAATATTTTTTGTCAAAATAACGCACCTCTAACGTCTTGATTCTGCTAGAATAATGCTATTTTGACTAAAATTTTACAAAACTGTAACAATTTAACACTATCGCTGATTTTATTGTTTTTGTATTAAAAAAACGTTGACTTTTATTTAAATACTTTATATAAGCAACGCAAGCAAAACCAAAATTACGGTTAAAATTTTGATAAAACATATACACTCCAAGGAGTGCCGCCAGTCAGCGAGGGTTCGCACACTGGCGTGCAATAGTTTGTATGAGGTTGTTTTATCTTAAAGTTTTAACGGCAGGAAGGGCAAATTTTATAAATGTTTGAAACGTTGACAAACAAATTAAGTACAGCATTTGCTAAAATCACCTCCCGCGGTGTTTTAAGCGAAGCCGATATTGATTCGGCAATGCGTGAAATCCGTGTGGCTCTGCTGGAGGCAGATGTTTCTTTGCCGGTTGTCAAAGATTTTATTGCCAAGGTAAAAGAGCAAGCACTGGGGGAAAAAGTCGTCAAATCAGTTCAGCCCGGACAAATGGTGGTCAAAATCGTTCATGACGAATTGGTTCGGCTGTTGGGTAGTGAAGATACGGCTTTGAACTTAAACGCGGCGGCGCCGGTTGTCATGTTGATGGTTGGGTTGCAGGGTTCGGGTAAAACCACGACTACTGCCAAAATTGCCGGCCGTTTAAAGAAAAACAAACGGGTTCTGTTAGCTTCGTTGGACGTTTATCGTCCGGCGGCGCAGGAGCAACTGGCGCAGTTGGGCGCGCAAATTGGGGTTGATGTTTTGCCGATTGTCAAGGGCGAAAAACCTTTAGAAATCACTAAACGAGCATTGAAATCGGCTAAAACCGGTGTTTATGATGTTTTGATTTTGGATACGGCCGGCCGCCTGCATATTGATGAAAACATGATGCAGGAAGCCGCCGATGTCAAAAAATTGGCAAACCCTGCGGAAATTTTATTGACAGCCGATGCCCTTATCGGGCAGGATGCCTGTAACGTTGCCAAAGAGTTTAATGAAAAAATCGGTATTACCGGCATTGTTTTGACCAGAATAGACGGATCTTCACGCGCCGGTGCGGCTTTGTCTATGAAGATGGTGGCAGGCGTGCCGATTAAATTTTTAGGCACTGGTGAAAAATTAGACGAGATTGAGGAGTTTCACGCCGACCGCATTGCCGGCCGCATTTTAGGGCAGGGCGATGTTGTTTCTCTGGTGGAAAGAGCCATGGAAAACGTTGACCGCGAAGAGGCTGAAAAAGCCGCGGCTAAAATGATGAAAGGTCGGTTTGATTTGGAAGATATGTTAAGCCAACTTCGCCAAATGCAAAAGCTTGGCAGTATGGGTAGCATTATAGGGATGATTCCGGGGCTTTCCAAGTTTAAAGATCAGATTGAGCAAGCCGGTATCGGCGACAAGCTGATTAAAAAACAAGAAGCGATGATTCTTTCCATGACCCAGGCGGAAAGAAAAAATCCGGACATTATCAAGGCCTCCCGCAAAAAAAGAATTGCGGCGGGTGCTGGGGTTGAAGTTCACGAGGTTAACAAACTGCTCAAATCTTATGAGCAAATGTCAACCATGATGAAAAGAATGGGGAAAATGGGCGGCGTTGCCGGTTTTTCTCAAATGTTAAAACGTAATCCGACGGGCGGCATGTTCGGCGGGTTTGGCAAACGGTTTTAGGCTTTCGCCATAAGCTTAAAACTTTTTATGAGTAATAATTTTTTAGAAAGGAAAATAAAAAAATGGCAGTTCGTATCAGACTTTCAAGAGGCGGTTCCAAAAAACGCCCGTTCTATCGCATTGTTGCCGCTGATCAGCGTGCGCCGCGCGATGGTAGATTTATTGAAAAATTAGGCACCTACAATCCGTTGTTGCCCAAAGATCATGAGCAGCGCTTGGTTGTGGATGCTGAAAAAGTTTCCGCTTGGCTCAAAAAAGGCGCTCAACCGACCGAACGTTTGCAAAAATTGTTTGCCGATCTTGGTCTTTGCGCCGCACCGGTGATTCATGAACAACCGAAGAAATCCGCACCACGTGCCAAGACGATTGAAAGAATGAAAGAAAAAGAAGAAAAAGCTAAAGCCGCTGCCGAGGCTGTTGCCGCTGCTGCCGCCGAAGCCGCAGCCGCGTCTGAAGCTGCTGCCGCCGAGGCATCCGCGCCGGAAGCTGAAACTTCTGCTGAATAATTGTTTGAGTTATTTTTAAGGAAAACGGTCTGATGGTAAAAACTCAAAACAACCAAAATCGTGTTTGCTTGGGCGCCGTCGTCGGTGTTCACGGTATCAAAGGCGAAGTCAAGGTCAAGAGCTGGACTTCCGAAGATACAGACATCGGCCGCTACGGCAAGCTTGAAAATGAAGACGGTTCGCGTGTATTTGAGTTAAAAGTCATCGGGCGTAGCAAAGAGCTGTTGCGCTGCAAAATCAAAGGCGTAGATGACCGCAATGCCGCCGAAGCTTTGGTGGGCACGGCGTTTTATGTTAAACGCGATGTGTTACCTGAATTGGCGGAAGAAGAATATTATCAGACGGATTTAATCGGCTTGGATGTGTTAGAGCAATCTTCTGCACAGACTGTTGGTCAAGTAGCGGGGTTCTATAACTTTGGTGCCGGCGACATTTTGGAAATCAAACTTTCCGCAACCGGCAAGACCGAGCTTATTCCGTTCACCCGCCAATATGTGCCGGAAATTGACCTTGCAAACGGTAAAGTCGTTGTATCCGCAGCGGTTATGAATTTTGTCGCCGATGAGGAGATTGCAGGCGATGAAAATTAAATTTTTCACCCTGTATCCCGAACTTTTCCCCGGATTTTTAGGCTTTTCCTTAACCGGAAAGGCATTAAGCGAGGGAAAATGGTCGTATGAAACGGTCAATATCCGCGACTATGCTTTTGATAAGTACGGCTCGGTGGATGACACGCCCTGCGGTGGCGGTGCCGGAATGATTATGCGCCCCGATGTGTTGGGTGCGGCATTAAAGGCAAATTATGCCGGCGGAAGGCTGATATACATGAGCCCGAAAGGCGTCCCGTTTAATCAGGCGAAAGCTCATGAGCTGTCCCAAGCGGAAGAATTGTCCATTATCTGCGGTCGCTTTGAAGGGGTGGATGAACGGGTTTTGGAAGCCTATACGGCGGAAGAAATCAGTCTCGGCGATTATGTCTTAACCGGTGGCGAACAAGCGGCAATGGTGATGCTTGATGCGGTTATCCGTTTGTTGCCCGGAGTTTTGGGCAATGACGAATCTTCAAGCGAAGAGAGCTTTGAAGACGGTTTGTTGGAATATCCGCAGTATACTCGCCCGATTGATTGGGAAGGGCGCAAAGTGCCGGAAATCCTCTTAAGCGGGCATCATCAAAAGGTTAATGACTGGCGCAAAGAGCAATCCTTAAAAATAACGGAAGAAAGACGGCCGGACCTTTTTAAAAAATATCTTGATTCTAAAAAGGTTTAGGTATATAAGAAAACAAATTTTTTATAAAAAAGAAAAGGTAAAACTGATGAACATTATCAAAAACATTGAACAAGAGCAGATTGCAAAGCTCACCGAAGGCAAAAACCTTCCTGATTTCAAAGCCGGCGATACCTTGAAAGTCCATACCAAGGTTAAAGAAGGCGACCGTGAACGTATTCAGGTTTATGAAGGTGTTTGCATTGCGCGTAAAAACGATGGTTTGAACTCTTCGTTCACCGTCCGCAAAATCTCATTCGGCGAAGGTGTGGAACGTGTTTTCCCGCTGTATTCTCCGAATGTTGCTAAAATTGAAGTGGCTCGTATCGGTAAAATCCGTCGTGCCAAGCTGTATTTCTTGCGTGCATTGCGCGGCCGTTCTGCCCGCATTGCCGATGATTTGACGGCAACTTCCAAGGCTGCGGAAAACGCATCTTCAGAAAAAGCTGAATAAGTTTTTTGCTTTATTGCATTGAAAAACGCCGCCGGAATTTAAGGCGGCGTTTTTTTAATCTTACCTAAAAAGAAGCAACTAAAGAATAGGTCTGTCCGTTTTCGGAAATATCTTCACAAGCATTGAAAATATCGGAAATTTTGACGTTTTTTAAACATTGTTTATTACCCACACATTGATTATCGCCATAATATGTGTAAGGATAGGACGTGTCCTCTCCTTCACTGCCGGCAGAGCCGCGCCAAATACCCACAGAACGAAGTGTGCTATGCAAAGGATAAAACAAGTTCTGAAACAAAGCTTTACAACTTTCTATACCAAAGTTTTGACTTGTGGGTCTGCTAAAGTATATTTCAACAACAATACCGGAGCTGTCTTTCCAGACGTTTAAATTTCCCCCCATGACATCCACAAAGTATGAACCGTTTTTATCAAAAGATTGTGGTATAAGATTTAACTTTTCCAAATGCGGATTTAAACTGGTGCCGCGAGAAAGATTGATGAAATCGTTATAATATTCAAGAACGCCGGAAATCAGGTAATTATATTCGCTTACTAATTTATTTGTTTTATATTTCATCATAGCGTTTGAATAGCCGGAAATCGCCCCGACGCTCAAAACTCCAATTATTGCCAGTACCCCGAGCATCTCCACCATACTTCTTCCGCATAGAGCCGCATCTGCTTGCGTTCTTTCATTGTGTGCATGAAAGGAAAAGCTAAAAAAATCAAACAAATTCATCAAAAGAACTCCTAAAAACTGCAAA
>CALXZI010000020.1 GCA_944393205.1 uncultured Alphaproteobacteria bacterium
TTATCATTAATCCTAATGTTTTAGAATATCCTTTAGGAGTTATGGTCTAACTTTTTTATTAGAAATATCAACCATAATTAAATTTTATAATTTCTTTCCTCTTGAAAAAGTTTCCATTCTATCCATTATTTCCATTACTTTCTCTTCCATTTTTTTATTTTTTACAGGTTTTCCAAAAATGAACAAATATGAAGAACAGGTCGCCCAATGCCACAAGGCTATGGAATTAGCGATTGATGCGCCGTATTCAGTTGATTTGTTGCGTTTGCGCCAAAAATTAATTAATGAAGAAGCTCAAGAGCTTAATGTTGAAATTGATAATCTTATTCGTGAAACGCAAGAAAATGGCTTACCCACAAGGGAATCAGTCGCGAAGATGTATAAAGAATTGGCTGATTTGCAATATGTCGTCAGTGGCATGGTTGTCAGTCTTGGAATTCCGATGGAAGAAGTTTTTGACCGCGTGCATCAAAGCAATATGTCCAAACTGGTAGATGGTAAACCTATCAAACGAGCCGACGGAAAATTTTTAAAAGGTCCGAATTATAAAAAACCGGTTTTAGAGGATTTGGTTAAAATCCGTTGATCATGAGTGTTTTTTATGTGATCAAAACAATTCGGCCGTAATGTATTAAGCGATAAGCAACCGTGGCGAATTTAGATGCCAAAGGGGTATTCCCGTCCGCGAACAATAAAAAAAGCACTTGATATGTTAAAGTGTAATTTTTATTAGAGAGTTGCGGGTAACGGGAACGCTACGCAAAAAGGCAAGTAATCTTGCCTTTTTGTCTGCAAGTTCTTTGGAACATCTTAATGAGCAAGGGAAGCGATAAGCAACCGTGGCGAATTTAGATGCCAAAGGGGTATTCCCGTCCGCGAACAATAAAAAAAAGCACTTGATGTATCAAGTGCTTTTTTTATTGGAGCGGGTAACGGGAATTGAACCCGCATTAAAAGCTTGGGAAGCTCTCATTCTACCATTGAATTATACCCGCGAGAGTTCCTTTATATAAACCTCATTCAAAACAAAAATCAAGCTTTTTGTTTTCAACTAACAAAATTATTTATTAAAGTTGTCGGACAATTTCAGCCGCAATTCCTAATTTCCAAACTTGTGCAACGCTGTCATTGAACGGATAAAGACTACTTAAATCCAAGGCAAAAATGTTGGCTTGTTGCAAAGCAAATTCATGCCCGCGGACAATAATTGAGGCCTGTGTTTCCAGATAACGCCGCAATTCTTCACATTCTTTGTTTTTTGTTTTGACCAGAGTATTGTGTTTCATAAACAATTCGGAATATTCAAAAATGGCATACACCATGGCAGCCAAGAAGACGGCGCTTATAAATTTGATATAAATGCTTGTCAACAATATGGCTAATAAAATGAATAATCCGCCGATGATTTTGACTATTCGCCGAATAATTTTTGATTTAAACTTTCTTTTCATAATCCAAATGTAAAAAGCGATGGTCAATGTGCTTGAAAACAAGACAAGGCCGGTTTGCAGCGGGTTGATACCGAGCATGGCAATGGCGATTTCGGTTAGTAGCAACATAGCAACACTGAAAAGCAAATAGCCGATATTCAACTGCAAAGAAAGCAGTTTTAAGAACATTTGACAGCCTTTTTCAAGAGATCTTTCCGCTCGTTTGAATTTCAACAGATTAGGTGCAGTAAGACTGATAACGGAATCTCGGCCGACAAACAAATCGTTGACGGCTTTTTTTTCAAAACGGTTTAAAGCCGATAAATTATCAGTCTTTTTAATTAAAGAGATGGTTTGATCTTGTTTTTGAATATCAATAATGTTTTTGCGGTATAATTCCAACAAGCCGGCGACAAAAGCGGTTTTATCAAATTTTCCGATAAACAGGTAACGTATCAGGGGAGGCGTTTGCCTGAAATTTTGTCCGGCCAAGCTTTTTTTGCGTTTAAGATATCGCCAAGAGAGCATATAAGAAATCAGCACGGCGGCAAGTCCGGCCAAGGAAAAGAGGACATCTCCGAAATCCGTCACAAACCAGACGAAACGTCGGCCGAATTCCGGTTCCAAAAAGACATTTTTATCAAGAGAAACCAAAATATGCATACCTTCGCCCGGCAATATCGGCGTGGTTGAAGCAAAGCCGAGAGCATTGTCATCCAAGGCCGCAATCAAAGCTCTGTTTGGCGTTAAGTGATTCGGATAACCGGTAATAACGTTTTGAGTAAGAAAGTTTTTACCATCGGGAATTGCGACAACAGCATTAGCGGAAGCAATCACCAAATTGAGATAACTTCCGGACACGTCCCAATAAAATTCGGTAAAGTCGTCATAATACCAAAGTTTCCGATCCAGCAAATATTTAAATGTATAGTTATAAACTCCTGGTTGCAGCGTGTATTTTTGAATTGGTTTTATAATAATATTGTTGCCGATTTCTTCCAATGTATACGGAATATCTTCACCGTTAATAGTCACAGACAAAAGTTGAATATCAAGTTTTTTACGTACACCTGCGCGTGATTTAGTATATTTGGGGATAATTTTGGTTATGCCGTTTTTAAGTTTTTGTCCGTTAGCAACCACCGTTAAATCTTCTGTAACTTGAATAAGTCCGGTCGGCAGGATGTTAAATGAAGCCAATAAATAAGGCACGTGTTCTCTGGCCGGAACCAAAACTCTGCGTCCGTTTGGCAACATTGCGTTTACAACCGGAATATTAGGCTGCTGTAACGCGTTATTTTCATTTATGGCTCGTGCAGGCGCCATTTCAAAGAAACGAGTTCCGGAAGTTTCATCATGAGTTTGATTTGTAATTCGCCCGATGGCTTGGTCATATATTTTTTCAAAAGTGGATTTGTTTTCTTCCTGTATTTGTTTAATGTATTCCGTACTGTGTTGAACGTTAACAGAATTTCCCTGATTGGAATTTTGCAAATCTTCTATACGGCTGACGCTGGCATTATTAAATCTATCGCGAAAGAATCTTACAACATCTTCGGTATTTTCCGGATTGGGCATACCGCCCGGATTCGGCAGATCAATCGGAGCCTGTTCGGTCGGAACGTTAGCGATATCTTTGATTTCAATAGTACGGGCTTTTATAGGCGAATTGACCGTGCAGAGCAAACTGAAACAAATGGTAAGAAAAAGTTTTTTCATAAAAACAACCCCGATATTAACAAATCAAACATATTTTATATGATACACATCAGATATTAAAAGATAATGAAAAAAACACAGGAGACAATAAGAATGAAACAAAAAGTTGCAGCAATAATTTTAGGTGCAGGCAAAGGCACCCGCATGAAGTCTGATTTGCCCAAAGTGATGATGCCGGTTTGCGGCAAGCCGATGATTCGCCACATCATTGACACACTGGAAAAAATGAATATTGATGAAATCGTGACAGTAATTGCCCCTGACGGCGATATCGTCAAAAAAGAAGTCGCGCCGCACAAAACCTGCGTGCAGGACAAACAGCTCGGCACCGGCCACGCCGTCAAATGCGCCGCGCCGCTCTTAAAAGGCTTTGACGGAGCGGTGATGGTGATTTTTGGTGACACGCCGCTGATTACGCAAAAAACTTTTGAACGTTCCATTAACAAGGTTGCCGAAGGTTACGGCGTTGTCGTTTTGGGCTTTAAGCCCGCTGATCCGGCACGTTACGGCCGCTTGAAAATGAAAGGCGATGAGCTAGAAAGTATCGTGGAATATAAAGACGCCGATGAAACGGAGAAAGCGATTGATTTTTGCAACTCCGGTTTTATGACCTTTGACGGCAAACATCTGTTTGAAATTTTAGATAAAATCGGTAATGAAAACGCCGCCGGCGAATATTATTTAACTGATGCGGTCAAGGTTGCGCGCGATATGGGCTTGAAATGCACGGCTTTTGAAGGCAACCCCGAAGAAGTCGCCAGTGCCAACACCCGTGAAGAATTAGCTTTGTTGGAACAATATTTAAAGAAAAGAAACCATGCGTAATTTTTTAAAAATACATTGGTTTGGTTTTATCGTTTCCGTTTTTGCCGTGTTTTATCTGACGGTCTTTTTGTTGGTGTTGTTTGCCCCGCGGGAAGACAGGTTGAATCGTGGTTTTATCCCTTGCACCAAAACTTTGGCATCTGAAATTTTTGCCTGCGAACAAAATAAGGCGTGGTGCATGTCCAAAGCGATTGTCAAAAACACATGGTGCGACACGTTGGTCGTCTTGGACGGATTCGGTGCATGGGTGCGCGGTCGGCAGAAAACGCCGTGGGCGAACTATTTATTTACGCCTGAACCATTTGAGACCGAACCTCCGGCAGAAGAATTGCAGCAATTTTATGCCGAAAATCCGGATATCGCCGCCGATATGCAAAAACTGGATCAAGACCGTCAAAAACTGGAGCAGGATTTGGCAGAAAGTTTTCAGGCAGAGCAAAAAAGAAAAGATGATGCCGCAGATGCTTTGCAAAACGAGCTGAAATCTTTGTCTCAACAACAAGAGGCAGAAGCGGAAAGACAAACAATGGAGGAAACAAAAGATGAGTAAAAAAGAAAATTTACCGGCGTGGAATTTATCGGATTTATATCAAAGTATAAAAGATCCTGCTATTGCCCAAGATTTGGAAAACTACCGCAAAGGTGCGCTTTCTTTTGCCCGTAAATATAAGGGAAAAATTGCCGGATTGAGTGTCAAAGATTTTCTGGCGCTACTGAAAGCTGAAGAAAAACTTTCCAAAATATCGGCGCGTTTAGGCGGCTTTGCTTATCTTAATATGTCCACACAGATGAAAAACCCCGAAGCTATGGCGTTTTATCAGAATACTTCCGAAAAACTGACCGAATACGCCAAACCACTGGTGTTTTTCAGTCTTGAGTTGAACAGCGTGCCGGAAGCCAAAATCAAAGAATGGTTGCAAGACAAACAGGTGGCGTTTTACAAGCCGTTCCTCAAACAGGTACGCAAATATAAAAAATACGAGCTTTCTGAAGCGGAGGAAGAAATTTTGCTTTTAAAAGCTGTAACCTCATCGGAAGCCTGGGTGCGCCTGTATGAAGAAACTTCGTCGCGTCTGGTGTATACGGTTGACGGCAAAAACTATAACGATGCCGAAATCACCAAGCTGACCTTGGATAAAGACGCCAAACTGCGCCATAAAGCCGGTGCGGAAATCAACCGTGTTGCCAAAGAAAACGCGCCGTTTTTCACCTTTGTGTATAACATGGTCATGAAAGACAAAGCCATAGAAGATGAAAAACGCGGTTTTAAAAAACCGATATCGGCGCGCAACTTGGCCGAAGATGTTTCGGACGCCTCGGTTGAAGCTTTGGCTGAAACCGTCCGTGCCAATTACAAAAATATCGCCCATCGTTTTTATAAATTAAAAGCCAAATGGCTAGGCGTCAAAAAAATCAGTTATTGGGATAGAAACGCACCACTGCCGTTTTCCGCTGATTATCATTACAGTTGGGAGGAGGCGGTTAAAATCGTGCTGAAAGGCTATAACGAGTTTTCACCCAAGTTGGGCAAAATCGCCAAAGACTTTTTTGATTATGGTTGGATAGATGTTCCGCCTCGTGATGGCAAGAGGAGCGGGGCTTATTGCAGCGGTCCGCTGGCAAGCGAACATCCGTATTTGTTCCTGAACTTTATCGGCAAGCAAAACGATGTCTTAACCTTGGCACATGAACTCGGTCACGGCTGCCATCATCAGCTGCGCATAAAAAACGGCGAGCTGAACGAACATTCCCGCATGACCACTGAAGAGCTGGCATCGGTTTTTGCCGAAATGTTGGTGTTTCAGGATATGCTGAAAAGTTTGGATGACGATAAAGCCAAGCTTTGTCTGATTGCCTCCAAGGTCAATGACATGATAAACACTGCTGTTCGTCAGATAGCATTTCACTTTTTTGAAACGAGAGCTCATGATGAACGCAAAAACGGAGAAGTCTCCGAACAGCGTTTGTGCGAGATTTGGATTGAGGAAATGCAATCCAGTCTTGGCAATTATGTAGATGTCGGCGAAGATTGCCGCTACATTTGGTCGCAAGTCGGACACTTTTTCTTCCTGCCGTTTTATGTGTACGCTTATTCGTATGCCGATTGTCTGGTCAATTCGCTCTATCAGGTAAAGCTGGAAGGCAAAGTCAAAGATTTTGCCGACAAATATCTGGCGTTGTTATCCCAAACCGCGCTTGAAGATTATGAAAAAATCTTCAAGCCGTTCGGCTTAAATCCGAACGAGGCAACTTTTTGGCAGAAAGGCTTGAACCTGATTTCGTCTTATATTGACGAGCTGGAAAAACTGGATAAAAAATTAAAGCTGTAGATAAAAGAAATTTAAGGGGACGGATAAAACCATCCCCTTAAATTTAACTATATAAAACATTTTTATCCGAAAATTTTGAGATAGTCGTACACTTTTTGATAAAAAGCGTCATCCTTGGCTTTTTCTTCCGCCTGGCTTAAAGAAAAATTTTCCAGATTGACCGCTTTGTCGGTTGCAACCACGCACTCGTTGTTGGCAATATCGGCAAAACCGCCGTTGATAAACCACCGCTTAACCGTACGATTGCTTTTATCCAACAGCTGCACCGCGCCGGCACTCATAAACAGCATTGTCGGCGCGCGTTCTTCAATCACGGTAAATGTGCCGTTTTCAATCGGCAAAACGATTTTATCGTTATTTTCTTGGTGGAAGATTTTATCGGGAAGACATATTTTCAAACTGACGGTCATGCTTTACAACTCCGATATATTTTAAGCGCTTTCTTTCATTTTGGCAGCTTTTTCCAAAGCTTGTTCAATGGTGCCGACCATAAAGAATGCTTGTTCCGGCACATCATCGTGTTTGCCTTCCAAAATTTCCTTAAAGCCTTTGATGGTATCTTCCAGCTGAACAAACGCACCCGGCGTTCCGGTAAACACTTCCGCCACATGGAACGGTTGTGATAAGAAACGCTGGATTTTACGCGCTCTTGCCACGGTCAGGCGATCTTCATCGGAAAGTTCATCCATACCCAAAATGGCGATAATATCTTGCAAAGAATTGTATTTTTGCAAAATTTCCTGCACGCCGCGCGCCACTGCATAATGCTCCTCGCCAACCACTTCTGGCGATAAGACACGGCTAGTGGAGTCTAATGGATCAACCGCCGGATAAATACCAAGCTCGGAAATCTTACGCGATAAAACCGTGGTGGCGTCCAAGTGTGCAAACGTGGTTGCCGGCGCTGGATCGGTCAAGTCATCAGCCGGCACATAAACCGCCTGCACGGAAGTAATAGAACCGTTTTTGGTTGATGTAATTCGCTCCTGCATGGCGCCCATATCGGTACCGAGCGTCGGTTGATAGCCCACCGCTGACGGAATACGCCCCAAAAGTGCCGAAACCTCCGAACCGGCTTGCGTAAAGCGGAAAATATTGTCAACAAAAAACAACACATCCTGATGCGCCTCATCGCGGAAATATTCGGCTTGGGTCAAACCGGTCAAAGCCACGCGAGCGCGCGCCCCCGGCGGTTCGTTCATTTGGCCGTACACCAACACGGTTTTTGAATCTTCACCGTTTAGGTCAATAATGCCGGATTCAATCATTTCATGATAAAGGTCGTTGCCTTCACGCGTTCTTTCGCCCACGCCGGCAAAAACCGAATATCCGCCGTGGCCTTTGGCAACGTTGTGAATAAGCTCTTGAATAAGCACAGTCTTGCCCACGCCGGCCCCGCCGAACAGGCCGATTTTGCCGCCTTTGGCATAAGGCTCAAGCAAATCAATAACTTTAATACCGGTCACCAAAATTTCCGTTTCTGTTGATTGGTCGGTAAAAGAAGGCGCTTCGCGATGAATGGGGTAATAAAGCTTGCTCTTGATAGCGCCGCGTTCATCCACCGGTTCGCCGATGACGTTGATAATACGCCCCAAAAGCTCCGGTCCGACCGGAACTTCAATCGGTTTTCCGGTGTTGGTTACTTCTTGTCCGCGCATCAACCCGTCGGTTGAATCCATCGCGATGCAGCGTACCACGTTTTCACCGATATGTTGAGCAACCTCCAAAACCAGTCGTTTGCCGTGATTGTCGCAATCCAATGCGGTTTGAATATTCGGCAGCATGGACACGTCTTCAAATTTGACGTCAACAATGGCGCCGGTAATTTGGGATATATGCCCCAGCGGCGAAAAAGCAGTTTCTTGGCCTGCGTTTTTCTTTGTCCGTTTAACGGGTTTTGCTGCAACGTCATTTTCTTTTTTCGTCATTTTCATGCTCCTTTAATTACAGTGCTTCCGCACCGGAAATAATTTCTGTCAGTTCGGTTGTGATGGCCGACTGGCGGATACTGTTGTACTTTAATGTCAGATTGCCGATTATATCGCTGGCATTGCGGGTGGCATTGTCCATAGAAGCCATACGTGCACCTTGTTCGGAAGCTTGTGCATTAACCACGGCCGTAAAAACAGAATTTTCCACCCACAGAGGGAGAATTTTATCAAGTAAAACCATCTTATCGGGATAATAATCATAATAAGCGTTGTCTATCCGCAAAAGAGTATAATCTTCTTCCGTCAGTTTTGTTGTTTCCGGTGCAATCGGATAAATTTGCCGCGCTTTGATTTCACGACTTAAAGCTGAATAAAAACGGCTGTATACGATTTCGCAAACGTCATAACTTTTTTCTTGCATAAGCTTCAAAACATTGTCATGAATGGCAAGTGCCTCTGTATAAGACAAATCTTGCGCACCGGCGCTGGCAAAATTTTCGGTAATGATATCGGCATATTGCTTTTTTAAGATATTAAACGCTTTTTTACCATAGCAGACAACATTAACGTCTTTGCCTGCTGCCGTCAATTCACGAATACGCGCCGCGGCCGCCTTGGCAACATTATGATTATAACTCCCGCACAAGCCGCGGTCGGAAGAAAAAACCAACAGCAAATATTTTTGCGCGTTTGGTTTTTGCCGCAGTAATTCCGGCGGCAGGTAAATAATCTTCTTTTCTGTTTCTTCGGCGCGAATGGCTGTCAACGTTCTTTTTAAAGATAAAGCCAAAGTTTCGGAATAAGGCTTGTTGCGCTCCAACAATGTTTCGGCTCTACGCAACCGTGAAGCAGCCACCAGCTTCATCGCCGAAGTAATTTTTTGGGTGGATTTAATGCTTTCCAACCGGTTGCGTAATTCCTTTAACCCTGCCATATTTAAGCCGCCTTTGCTTTTTGATTAAAGGTTTCTACCTGTTCGGTATAAAAAGCTTTCAAGCCTTCTTCCAATTCCGGCGAAATAACCTTTTTCTCACGAATTTCCTTCAGCCATTCCGGATGTTGGACTTTCAATGCTTTTAAGCTTTCTTCCTCAAATAATTTAATATCTTTGATTTCCAACTTATCCAAAAACCCTTTGACGCCGGAGAATATGGACACAACCTCATCTTCCACCGCCATCGGATGATAAACCGGCTGTTTTAACAATTCTGTTAAGCGTGAACCACGATCCAGCAAACGTTTGGTAGAAGCTTCCAAATCGGAAGCAAACTGGGCAAAGGCTGCCATTTCGCGATATTGCGCTAAATCAAGTTTCATACTGCCGGCCACTTGCTTCATGGCTTTGATTTGTGCTGCCGAACCCACGCGGCTGACCGAGATACCGACATTGACCGCCGGACGGATGCCTTGATAGAACAAAGCGTTTTCCAAAAAGATTTGTCCGTCGGTAATGGAAATAACGTTGGTCGGAATATAGGCCGACACGTCGCCTGCTTGCGTTTCAATCACGGGCAGGGCGGTTAAAGATCCGGCGCCTTCCTCATCGCTCATTTTTGCCGCACGCTCCAACAAACGGGAGTGCAGATAAAACACGTCGCCCGGATAAGCCTCACGCCCCGGCGGACGGCGCAGCAGCAAAGACATCTGACGATATGCCGTTGCTTGTTTGGACAAGTCGTCATAAAAGATAACCGCGTGCATGCCATTATCACGGAAATATTCGCCCATCGCGCAGCCCGCGTACGGAGCAATGTATTGTAATGGTGCGGATTCGGAAGCGGTTGCCGCCACCACAATGGTATAATCCATAGCGCCATGGTCTTTTAAGGTTTTAACCACCTGCGCCACAGTGGAACGCTTTTGCCCAACGGCGACATAAATACAATAAAGTTTTTCTTTTTCGGATTTTGCCGTATCGTTCACGCGTTTCTGATTGATAATGGTGTCTAATATAATAGAGGTCTTGCCGGTTTGTCGGTCGCCGATAATCAGCTCACGCTGCCCGCGTCCGATAGGTATCAGCGAGTCAATAATCTTCAAGCCTGTTTGCACCGGCTCATGCACGCTGCGGCGCGCGATAATGCCAGGGGCTTTAACTTCCGCATTGCTGAACTGTTTGGCTTTAATCTCACCCAAACCGTCAATCGGTTCGCCCAAGGCATTGACCACGCGGCCCAAAAGCTCCTTGCCGACCGGCACGCTGACGATGGTATCGGTGCGTTTAACCAAATCGCCTTCTTTAATGCTCTCATCCGAACCAAAAATCACGATGCCGACGCTGTTTTCTTCCAAATTGAGCGCCATACCTTTAACGCCGGAGGCAAATTCTACCATTTCATTGGATTGCACGTTGTCCAAACCATAAACTTGAGCAATGCCATCGCCGACCGACAACACGCGCCCGACTTCGCTCATGTCGGTTTCCAGCCCGTACTCGGCAATTTTTTGTTCTAAAATTGAAGATATTTCGTCAGCTTGTATAGACATTTATGCTTTCCCTTTCATAATCTGTTCCAGACGACTTAATTTTCCGGAAAGAGAATCGTCAATGCGGACGGAGCCGTATTGGACGACAAGCCCGCCCAGAATATCAGGATTGATATTATAATTGACAATAATCTTTTGCTCTAAAATTTTTTCCAATGCTTGCTGTAATTTTTTTTCTTGTTCTTTTGTAAGTCTTTGCACGCTTTCCACATTAATTTCGCAAATATTGTTTTCTTTATAATAAATGTGTTTAAATTGTTCCAAAGTGTTTTTCAAGTTATTTAAGCGATGGTTTTGCGCCATCAGTTCCAAAAAATTAGATACCGGTCGCGACAGTTCCAAGGCATAGGCAATTTTTTGTATGATTTCATTTTTTTCCGTTGCACGCCATGCCGGATTGTTCAAAACTTTTAATTCGGAAATATTCAAGTTATCGGCAAGTTTTTGACAGTCTTGGAAAGTTTCTTTGAGCAATCCGCCGGTTGAGGCAGCCTCATATAGTGCTTGCGCATAATTTTTGGCGATTGTGATTTTAGAAACTTTTTTCATTTATTATCCACCCATTGTTAAATATCACATAAACGAATAAGGATTAACATCAACCTCAACCCGAACATTTTTGGGAATATTTATTATTTTAAGCCATTTTTTTAATATCACCTGAATATTTATATTTCGTAAAGTTTTTAAAAGCAAGCGATAGCGATATTTTCCGCGCAGCATAAAAATCGGTGCTGGTGCCGGTCCTAAAACTTCAACGCCGCTTTCGTGCGGAGCGCATTTGGCAAGTTCGGTGGCAATTTTAGAGGTCGCCTCGGTGTGAGCACCCGAAACAATCAGTGCGGCCAACTTTCCGTAAGGCGGTAAATGCAGCGTTTGACGGGATTTTTTTTCCAAAGCAATAAATTCTTCACGATTTCCGTTAACCAACGCTTTTAACACGGCATTTTCCGGATAAAGCGTCTGCATATAGACCACGCCTTTTTTTTCAGCCCGACCGGCGCGGCCTGAAACTTGCGATAATAGCTGAAAGGTTTGCTCCGCAGCCCGCAAATCACTTCCCATCAGTCCTAAATCGGCATCTACGATTCCTACCAGCGTCAAGGCCGGAAAGTGGTGTCCTTTGGCTAAAATCTGCGTACCGATGATAATGTCTGTTTCACCTTTTTCCATGCGGGATATGGCAGCCGAGATATCATTAAAAGACGAGGCGGTATCGCTTGAAAGAATTTCCACCCGTGCTTCTGGGAAACGCCCTTTAACTTCTTCGGCGATTCGTTCTACCCCCGGACCGCAAGCCGTCAATCCGGATTCGGAGCCGCATTCGGGGCAAACTTTCGGGATATTGGTCACATAGCCGCAATGGTGGCAAATAAGTTTGCCTGATTTTAAATGTTCGGTTAACCATGCCGTGCAGTGCGGACATTGGATTCGGTGGCCGCAATCACGACAGATAACCAAAGGCGCATAGCCGCGGCGGTTTAAAAACAGCATAGACTGTTCGCCTTTTTGCAAGTTTTCTGCCAAAGCCGCGCATAAAGAAGGCGCCAGCCATGATATTTGCGGTTTTGGCGGCGTGCTTTGTTCGGCATTGTCCGATTCTTTTCCGTTTTTAAGCGGTGGCAGCCATTTTACCGGTTTGTCTTTTTTTAAATCAATAATTTTGATTTCCGGCATTTGAGCGGCGGCATAACGGCTTAAAATCTTGACACAGCCGTATTTGCCGCTTTCAACATTAACAATGGTTTCCAAATCGGGCGTGGCGGTAGAAAGAACAATCGGAATATTTTCAAACTTGGCGCGCACCACCGCCATATCGCGTGCTTGATAGTTAACGGCGTCTTCTTGTTTAAAAGAATGGTCATGGCTTTCATCAACAACAATTAAACCTAAATCGGCATAAGGCAGAAACAAAGCGCTGCGGGCGCCCACCAAAACTTTGGCACGGTTTTCGGCAACGGCTCTCCATGTTTCGGTACGTTCGCTCAAACTTAATGAAGAATGCCATTTTGCCGGTTTGACGCCAAAACGTTTTTCAAACCGAGCTAACCACTGTGTGGTCAAAGAAATTTCTGGCACTAAAATCAACACTTGTTTTCCGGTTTTAAGAACTTTGGCGGCGGCTTCAAGATAAACTTCGGTTTTGCCCGAACCGGTCACGCCGTCCAGCAATGTAACTGAAAAACCGGCTTCGCATTTTGCACATAAATAATCGGCGGCGGCTTGTTGCTCGGCGGTCAATTGCACTTTATAAAAATCAAGTTTTGGCGGCAGAAATTCCCTTTGTTTAACAATAGGCATAGCTTCAAGCATACCGACATCTATCATGGTTTTAATAACGCTCTGGCTCACGCCTGCGCCTTTTGCGATTTCCGCGCGGGAGTAGGGAGCATGCCGTAAAAGCTCAATCACCCGCCAGCGGGCGGAAGAATTTTTGAGCTTTGCTTCAGCCAGAGTTTTGCCGGTAAGCTTGTATAAAATATTGACTTTCGGATCTTCAAACACCCCTTTGGCGCACAACACCATTTTTAAGATTAAGCCTTTATATGCCAAATTATAGTCAGCCGTCCATTCAACCAACTTCATCAATTCCGGCCGCAAAGGCGGCAGATTAAATGTTTCAATTACACTTTTGATTTTGTTATTATCCAAGTTGGAAGATTTTCCGATTTTCCACACCACGCCGATTTGTTGCTCGCGGCCAAACGGCACATGCACAATTTGTCCCAAAACAACATCGTCTTGGACCTTATAATCAAAAACATCGTTAAAAGGCAGCGGCAACAAAACGCCGGCGATTTTTTCCATCCATATACCTCTACTGACAACAGATGTTATGTGATTTACCGGCAACTTTCCACAAATATACCTTTTTTCCACAGATATATTTTAATACCTTACCCAAATCTGACTTAACCGTTATAACCAAATAAAATACCGAGATAACATTTATCTTGCTGGCAATAATGACAAAAGTTATCAATTTCCATGATGCCCATATGCCGCAGACAGGGTTTATCCGGATCGCTCGGATTACAATATCTGTCGCCGTATGTTAACCCTTCAATATTAGTTGCACCGTCTTCGGTTTTATACATGTTGATAAGCCATAGGTCAGCAGCGTTTTCTTTAACCGCCGTCACAATGTTGCGGCAGATATCCAGATTATAATCAGAATTGTCTATCACATACTGAATGGCGTAAAATCTGCTGTTTCCATCAATGTAATAATTAACATTTAATCTGTTATTAAAAACATCAAAAAGAGTAGGATTGTCGTTAGTACCGTGTATCATATTTTCGAGGATGGCTCCAAGCTTGATAAGCGGTGAGATAATGGAGCCGGGAGAGGTGTTAAATTCGCCGACATAAAGCAGAGCATTGTTTAAAACAGTGGAAACCTGTTCGGTCTGTTTATTGAGTTTATATTTAAACATAGCCTTGGAGTAGCCTGCAATAACACCGACGGATAAAACGCCGATAATTGCGAGTACGCAAAGCATATCAACCAGTAAACGACCATTTTCACGCATAAAATTCTTATAAAAATTACAAAAAGAAGTATTAATGCGCGCTATTCTAAACCGTTTTTTTTTTTGCAACTTTAAAGATTCTTTTGGGACATATGTTCCACACCCATTGTCACCCATATGAGGGCACATCGTGCCTGAATACTAGGGGTCAAAAAAAATAGGGCACAATGTTTGATTTATGAATGTCTGATACCCGGCGTTACACGCCTCTTAAGGCATGAGGGCTTTGCACTGATATATACATCATCACTCTTCTGACAGGCAAGGCACAGGCACCCCCGCCGGGAATAATGTTTATGGCCTCAACAGCCGAAAATAAATCATTTCCAAGCGGTGTTGTCAGATACCGGGCTAGAAGCCTGCACGTCTGCAATAAATAAATCCAGAGTTTAGTCCCGGAGAATAATATGAATCAAAACTGCTTCTTCTAATACAGGTATCCTCGGTAATAGCGGCACCCCAGGTTCCGTCTTTATACCAGTTTTCGCTATTTTCCTCGCAGCAAAAATTGGTATGGCTCTCTGTTGGTATCCAATCTCCTGCCGCTTCGCAGGCTTTACCGTTGTAAGTTGAAGTGTGCTGACAGCAGCCGCCGACCTTGGCGCAGTTGTAGCTATAGCCATATCCGGCACAGTCTACACTGTAATAAAGCTCATCACCCTTGGCCCCAAAATAAACGGCTTTTGTTGGGAATATATCGTCACAAGTCGGAGAAACGGCAAAGTCGGGATCATCAGTCATGGGAAAATCATTTTCAACGCACTTATAGCAGCCCTCGGCGCTTGCATCCGGATCCGGCTGTTTGGTATCAAGGTGCCATCCTTCCTCGCCGGTGCTGCCGCAAAGCCGTACGACACGGGCGTAACCGTCCGAACAGGGATTTGGTTCAGGGTCGGGCTCTGAAGAACGTATGAACCAGCAGCTGCCATATTGGGAGCAGCTTTGCGAGGCTGATGTAATGGCAGCCAGACATTCGGTTTCGGAATTGTAGCCGCCGTTAATGCAAGTTATTGAAACATACCAACAACCGTTCTCGTCAACGGCACAAGTTTTGGCTTCGGAAGTGGAAGCGAGTTCGGAAAACAGATAATCTTGACAGGCTTCCTCTGTTCCGAAATATCCAACCGGGCAGGGAACCGTTGTCTACTCCTGTCTTTCCCAGCAGCCGTTGCTGTTCTGAATACAAGTATAAGGAAGCGTTTCCGAAGGTGTGTCGGAAGGCGTATCAGTTGTATCGGAAGTTGAAGGTCCGGTTGTATCGGAAGTGCCTGCTGATAAAGAGACTGCCGGTGTCGCGGATTGTCCTGTTGAAGGCGTGGTGATTGTCGGCGTACCCGTCATACAGGCTTCATATGTTTCATATGTGCCGTCGGTACATTTTCTTTCGCAGTCGTAGCAGGTCATATCTTTATAAGTCACCGCGATGCATTCGCCGTCGGTTTTGGGTGTGGATAAATACCTTCCGTCTTCACAGGTCCATTCGGCGCAATACCAACGGGAGGCGTCAAAAGGACAAGCAATGCCGCCGTAAGGGCAGGAGCTTTCGGTGTACCCAAGTTCATCGCATTTTAAGGTGTTGTTTTCAACACATATAGCGGCAAAAGCGGTGGCCGAAAACGATAAAATCGTTAAAAATACCCAAAAAACTATTCTGATATGCTGCTCCTAAAAAAATTTTTACATGAAAGTTTATCATAAACCGTTTTTTTTTTTTTGCAATTTTAAAGAGTCCGGTGGGGATAAGTTGCAACCGGCAGGCATCGCCGCAAACGAGATGGCGCGGCCGAGGGGCGAAGCGGGCGCAATAGTATTCATTAAATCTGCAGAATATTATTGTAAGGTATGAAATATATGAAAGTGATTTAATCAGCGTTTTTGTTTGAAAAAATCTTTCAAGATATGTCCGCATTCCTCGCGGCAAATACCGGCAGTGATTTCCGGACGATGGTGGCAGGTTTGTTGTTCATAAAATTTGACACCGTTTATGACAGCACCGCCTTTAATGTCTTCGGCACCGAAAACAAGTCGCCGGATTCGGGCAAACGAAATGGCGGCGGCGCACATTGTACAGGGTTCTAAAGTGACATACAAATCAAGCCCCCATAACCGCTTGGCCTTGAGCTTCTGGCATGCCTTGCGGATAACAAGCACTTCGGCGTGTGCAGTGGCATCGCTAGTGTGTTCGCTTTTATTATGAGCTTTGGTGACAATCCGTCCGCTTTTCGGATCAACCAAAACCGCACCAATGGGAACTTCATCGTGCAAAGAAGCCTTTTTTGCCTCTTTTAAGGCTATGCTCATAAAATCTTCGTCAGTCATAAATATCCTTTGAGTTTTTAATATTTTTACGCTATATTACAGCAAATATCAAAAAAAGGAAGATAAAAATGGCAGAAAGATTAGCAAAATTTATGGCGCGTTCCGGAGTTTGCTCGCGCCGCGATGCCGAAGAATACATCCGGCAGGGCAGGGTTACCATCAATGGTGAAATTGTTTCAACACCGGCGTTTAATATTCAAGGCGATGAAAAAGTTTTGTTTGATGGTGAAAAACTGCCGCAAAAAGACAGAACAAGGCTTTGGCTTTATCACAAGCCGGCGGGGTTGGTGACCACGCATAAAGATAATGAGGGGCGTCCGACGGTTTTTGACAATCTCCCCATTGGTTTGCCGCGTGTGATAAGCGTCGGCCGCTTGGATTTAAATTCGGAGGGTCTGCTGCTTTTGACCAACAACGGTGAACTTTCTCGCGAACTTGAGCTGCCTAAAAATGCGTGGAGTCGTCGTTACCGCGTGCGCGTCCATGGCCGTGTTGACCTAAAAAAATTGGAAGAATTACAACAGGGCGTAACCATAGACGGCGTGATATATGGACGGGTGGTGGCCACCATTGATAGCCAAAACGGCAGCAACACATGGTTAAGCGTCACCTTAAATGAAGGAAAAAACCGCGAGATTCGCAAGTTGATGAAATTTATTGGGCTGGAAGTAGCGCGTTTAATCCGTGTTTCATATGGTCCATTTCAATTAGGCAGTCTAAAAAAAGGTGAGGTGCGTGAAGTGCCGCAAAAAGTTTTGAAAGAACAGATGGGGAGTCGGTTTGAGCTATGAGAATAATCGGCGGTAAATATCGCGGCAAAAAGCTTTTTACACCGAATGATAACAAGGTTCGTCCCACTTCAGATCGTGCTCGTGAGGCAATTTTCAGTATTTTGTATTCGCGCCTTGGCAGTTTGGAAAAATGCCATGTGATAGATGTTTTTGCCGGCACCGGCGCTTTTGGATTTGAGGCCTTATCCCGTGGAGCGGAAAGTGTCACGTTTGTGGATAAAGATGTCAGACTTTTAACAAAAAACGCAAGCCTGTTTCCGACCGAAAAAAATAAAATAACGATTATATCCGCCGATGTCCGTTTTTTGCCGTCAGCTGCCAAACAAGCCGATATTGTGTTTATGGACGCGCCGTACGCCCAAGGTCTTACAGTCGCCGCTTTTGAAAAACTCTGCGCTAAAGGGTGGCTAAACGATGACGCGTTATGTCTGGCGGAAATGCGACGTGATGAAGTTTTACAACTGTCGTCATGTTTTGAAAAATGTGATGAACGCATGTATGGTTTGGCTAAAATAGAATTTTATTATTACCATGCCTCTGTTGATGGAAAATAGCTTTTTTGACAAAAAAACATTGATATTTATTTTTGAATATGATAAATTTCAATCAGGTAGAGAATAATACGGAGCTTTCTTATGGCAAAAACATATTTGGAAATCAACACGGTAAATCATAACTTTGAAGCATATGGCTATGAAAGTGTTTCAGCGGAATTAAACCGAAAGTTGGATTATCAGCGTCGTCAGATTTTGCAAATTTCTTCAATGATCGATTCTACTGATGAAAAAACACAAGCCCGTTTTGCCCGCGAAGTGGAGCAATCACGTTCAAAACTTGAAGAAATACGCCATAATCGCGAACTTTTACAAAAATATCCAGATGAGTTTCCGGCGCTGTATGCCATTCATTCGCGGAACTTTGATGACGATGTATCGCTGGAGTTTCGGGAAGTTCTAAATGACGATGAGCAAATTGTGACTGAAGCGCGGGACATTATGCCCAAAGAAGAACGGTTGGAATTAAATTGTGCCATTGAAGGTGCTGGTCGTTTCGGTATTTTGGTTGAGCCCTATGATAAAGCCGGTGAGGAACAGCGCCAGCTAAAAGCTCGTATTAATTTTTCACAAAAGGCGCTGGATGATTTGAATGCCGATCGCTTGAAACGGATTTTGGAATTTTGCGAACAGCACGGTTTATCGGTATACAATATAGATTTGCCGATGAAAGACGGCGTGATTGATGTGGATGAAAAGTTGGCGGTTTTAACCAAGCAGTTTGTGGAAGAACGCCGCAAGGAAGCATCAACGCCGGATATGCCGAATGTTGAAGCCGTTTCACCGGATGATTTTTCGCTTTTAGAAGTCAGGGTACCGGAAGCCCGCACGGCTGATGTGGACTTACCAACGCCGCAAGATATTGCACGTAGCGGAAAAACCGCCAAAAAAGAAAAAACCATAGACGGCTCGCATGATGATATTGTGGAATTTTTGGAAAAAGATTTGCACAAAACCAGAGGGATGAGTTATTTTGAACGCGTCAAAATAATAGACGGCAAAGCGACATATGTCTTTAGTCTTTATGACAAACCTAGCCGCGACAACGAGAAAAAAGACGGTATTAAAGATAAAAACGGCGTTTATGTGCCGACATATTCTTATCGTTTATATCTTTCCCAAGATTCGCAGACGGGACGTTTGGTCTTTGGTTATGCTACTCCGGGCGGCAAAAAACTGGATGATGTTATGGCCGGTGATTATATGGGTGTTATCAAAAAAACCGGTGCGACACACATTAACTTTTCCAATGTGCCGAACATTGATAAAGGTGTGTGGTTGGTAGCCTGTGCTGAAAAAGGTCTGGTGCCGATTGGAATAAGCGTCAATTTGGCTAAAGCCAAAATGATGGTTGAGGCAGCTCGTAAAAAATTAAGCTCGGAAGAATTTATGACTTTTAAGCGCAATTTGGCCAATCAGGTGTTGGAAAATGCTGCTAAAAAATGCAATAACCCGAATGATAGGATGTATGGTTTGCCGAAGTCCGAATTTGACTATATTACAACCTTAAAAGCGGATTATGACTTTGATAATTTCCGCAAAGCCTATGACGATGATAATGGTTTGTATAATGAAGTCTTAAAAGATATTGAACGCGGCGGAAAAGACAGCGAAACCGGTGCGGCCACCACATTCGGCGCCATGCGCACATTGAGAAAAGTTTTTGACATATACAGAAAGTATCAATACAATACCGTGGACGATTTCTTAAAAGATAATCAAACGTCAGATTTCGGCCTCACGCCTGAAGAGCGGGCGCAACTAAATGGTTTGCAGGGCGGAAAGTTGATGACGGAATTGGATCGTGACGACTTTATGCTTTTGTACCACACTTTGCTGCCGCGTCAGATTGAAAAAGCTAAAGACGATATTTTACGTGCTTTTGAGCGAGAATCAAAACGAAGTGGTCCTAAACGTGCCGATAACATTGTTTTGGCCAGCGATTTGTTCCCAGGGGCTAAAGGTGCCGTTAATGAAATCAACATTATCCTGCGTCGTGACGGTATTGAAGCGCTGACTTTGCCGACCGAACACAATGGTTTGAGTTTTGAACGGCCGAAAGGTTTTGATGAAAGACTGGAAGCTGAAAAGAACAAAGCAAAGACGCCGCAAACACAAGCCACGGCAGGTAGAGATTCGCGTTAATCAGTATGCTGTTTCAACTTTAGCCGATTGCCGAAAGCATGTGGCGTAAAGTCCATGGCAGCGCAATCTTTCGTACGGCCGTGTCGGAATGTGATTTTGCCGAATGCGTGGTTTCCTTTATAAAAACATATAATAAAAGTTGCAATGTTCCGATTCTTCACAAACATGGCAACGGTCAACCATATCGCTTATAGTCATATTTCGCAGGCAAAAAGCACCGTTTTTGCATTCTTTGTCGCCGTAAACATAATCGGAATTATTGCCTGTTTGTGCTTGACTGCTGACCAGTACGGAACTAACGGAAGCATGATGCTCCTTGGCGATGGAATAAAGGTTCTGACAAATTTCCATACCGATTCTCATATTGGTGCTTGTCGTTAAAATGCCGATGTACCCGCTAACATGATGATAAATATGATATCGCACGCCAAATACATCTTTAATAAGATTATCCCCTTTATCTACATACATGTCTTCAGGGACCTCGTGGAGTTTTTTTAAGAGAGGAACAAGATTATAAGAATCAACCGAGCCGTCATTTAATTTTAAATCATCTTTGTAACGAATAACGGCGTTAATAATGGTGTTGAACTGTTCGGTTTGTTTATTGAGCTTATATTTAAGCATGGCCTTGGAATAACCGCTGATAGCGCCAACACTTAAAACTCCAATAATCGCCAACACGCCGAGCATTTCCACCATGGAACGCCCGCATAATGCCGCATCTGCTTGCCTTCTTTTCGCTCGTGTAGTGTGTTTGTACACGTCGCTCAAACAAGGCTTCGCATCTGCCCCATTCTCCGCAATTCCATTGTGTGCCGGAGAGGAAAAGTTAAAAAAATCAAACAAATTCATCAAAAGAACTCCTAAAATTGCAAAAAATACTTATTTGCTCGTCATTCTAAACCGTTTTTTTTTTTTGCAATTTTAAAGAGTCTCGTGGGGATAAGTCGCAACTTGTCGTCATCACTTTGAAACAACGTGGTTGTGTGCTGTTTGCAAACAAAGGAGGCAATTTTTTATAAAGGCTTAATTTAACAAACCTGTATTTATTCAAAACGTAAAGTTTCGGCATGAAAATTTTATCAGTTTATCAAGAGATTCTGCTTGCATTTTATTCTGAAATAATGTAAAAAACGGGCAGTTTTACTTCAATTATTTGGTTGAATTTGTCCGAGTTTGGCTTTAAGCCTAGGGGTTCGGACGATTCGGTCGTGTTTTGCGTATGCGCTTATAAAAACGTGTGCGCGGCAGATTAAAAAAAACGTTTTTTTATTAACCTTCTGCCGGCGGGGTTTGGCAAACGGGCAGCTTCCGAAAATGCCGATAGGATGGCCGCAGAATTCATAACCAAGAAAAGGATATAAGCAAAATGAAGGAATCTTATACGAGCAAAAAACGTGTAAGAAAGAACTTCGGCAAGATTGACTCTGTCATTGATATGCCGAGTTTGATTGAAGTCCAGACCGGTTCTTATTCCAGTTTTATCAACAACGTTGACGCCTATGGCGAACACTGCGAGTTTGGGCTTGAAGAAGTTTTCAAATCAATTTTCCCGATTAAAGATTTTTCCGGCAACGGCGAGCTTGAATTTGTTAAATACGAGCTTGAAGAACCAAAATATGACGTTGACGAATGCATCAAGCGCGATATGACCTATGCCGCGCCGATTAAAGCGACGTTGCGTTTGGTTGTTTGGGATATTGACGAGGCGACTGGCGCCAAATCAATCCATGACATCAAAGAGCAAGATGTCTATATGGGTGATATTCCGTTGATGACCGACAAAGGCACTTTTATCTTCAACGGCACCGAACGCGTGGTGGTCTCCCAGATGCACCGCTCTCCGGGCGTATTCTTTGACCATGATAAAGGCAAAACCATGTCTTCCGGCAAATATTTATTTGCCGCCCGCGTGATTCCTTACCGCGGTTCTTGGCTTGATTTTGAATTTGACGCCAAAGACCTGATTTATGCCCGTATTGACCGCCGCCGCAAACTGCCGGTAACTTCCGTTTTGTATTCTTTGTATTCCAAAGAAACCGAAGACCGCATCAAAGCTGGCGAAAAAGTTCCGGCTGAAGAAATCAAAGGCATGGATAAAGAAGAAATCTTAAATTACTTCTATGAAGCCGATGAATATGTCGCTGCCAAAAAAGGTTGGAAGGTTAAGTTTATTCCCGAACGCATGAAAGGCGTTAAGTTTGATTTTGATTTGGTCAACGCCAAAACCGGTAAAACCATTTGGGAACAGGGTAAAAAGATTACGCCGCGCACGGCTGCCAAATTAGCTGAAGACGGTTTGGAATACTACCTTGTCGCCAAAGAACAGCTGTACGGCAAGTTTTTAGGCAAAGCCGCGGTTGATGCCAAAACCGGCGAAGTGATTGCCGATGCCGGCGCCGAATTAAACGAAGAGGTTTTAAACAAGATTACCGACGCCAAAATCAATGAGTTGAGTATTCTTTATATTGACGGCGTTAATGTCGGACCGTACATCCGCAACACGTTGGAAGCTGATAAAAATCACTGCCGCGAAGAGGCATTGTTGGACATCTACCGCGTGATGCGCCCGGGCGAACCGGCCACGTTGGATGCTTCTTACCAATTGTTTAAAGCTTTGTTCTTTGATAACGAGCGTTACGATCTGTCTTCGGTCGGCCGTGTGAAAATGAATTTGGCTTTGGATATTCCGTTTGAAGAGGCTCCGGATACATATCGCACGTTACGCAAAGATGATATTTTGCGCATCATCAAACACATGATTGAATTGCGTGATGGCAAAGGTGAAGTGGATGATATTGACCACTTGGGCAACCGCCGCGTTCGTTCAGTCGGTGAGCTGATGGAAAACCAATATCGTATGGGCTTGTTGCGTATGGAGCGCGCCATTCGTGAAAAAATGAGCGCCGAAGTTTTAAACAACGTCAAGCCGCAAGATTTGGTCAATGCCAAACCGATAGCCTCGGTCATTCGCGAGTTCTTCGGTTCTTCGCAGCTGTCGCAATTTATGGATCAAAACAACCCGCTTTCGGAAATCACCCACAAACGCCGCTTATCGGCTTTGGGTCCCGGCGGTTTGTCGCGTGATCGCGCCGGTTTTGAAGTGCGCGACGTGCATCCGACGCATTACGGCCGTATCTGCCCGATTGAAACGCCGGAAGGTCCGAACATCGGTTTGATTAACTCTTTGGCAACTTATGCCCGCATTAACAAATACGGCTTTATTGAATGTCCGTATCGCAAAGTGGTTAATGGTGTGGTAACCAAAGATGTTGTTTATCTTTCTGCCGATGAAGAAAGCAAATACATCATCGCCGAGGCCAATGCCAAGGTTAACGAAGACGGACGTTTCGCTAATGATATGATTGCCTGCCGCAAAGCTGGCGAGGTTGTTTATGCCGCGCCCACGGAAATCAACTTGATTGACGTTTCGCCCAAACAGTTGGTCTCTGTTGCAACCGCTCTTATTCCGTTTTTGGAAAACGACGACGCCAACCGTGCATTGATGGGTTCAAACATGCAGCGCCAAGGCGTGCCGTTGTTAAGAAGCGAGGCGCCGTTGGTGGGTACCGGCATTGAAGCGACCGTGGCTAAAGATTCGGGTGCAACACTGGTAGCAAAATATGACGGCGTGGTGGATTCGGTTGACGCCAACCGCATCGTTATCCGCTCCGATGATCATAAAGCCAACAACGTCGGTGTGGAAATTTACCGCTTGCAAAAATTCCGCCGCTCCAACCAAAACACCTGCATCAATCAGGTGCCGCTCGTTAAAGTCGGCGACAAAATCAAAGCCGGCGATATCATTGCCGATGGTCCGTGTACCGATATGGGCGAACTGGCTTTGGGTAAAAACGTTTTGGTGGCGTTCATGCCTTGGAACGGTTTGAACTACGAAGACGCAATTTTGCTTTCCGAGCGCATTTCCCGCGATGATGTCTTGACATCTTTGCATATTGAAGAATTTGAAGTGATGGCGCGCGATACCAAGTTGGGTCAGGAAGAAATTACCCGCGACATCCCCAACGTCGGCGAAGAAGCTTTGCGCAACCTTGATGAAGCCGGTATTGTTTATATTGGTGCCGAGGTTAAGGCCGGCGACATTCTGGTCGGTAAAGTTACCCCGAAAGGTGAATCTCCGGTTACGCCGGAAGAAAAATTGTTGCGCGCAATTTTCGGTGAAAAGGCAAGCGATGTTCGCGATACGTCGTTGCGTGTTCAACCCGGCATTGAGGGCGTGGTGGTAGACGTTCATGTTTTCTCCCGCCGCGGTGTGGAAAAAGATGAACGTGCGCTTTCCATTGAACAGCAGGAAATTTCGCAGCTGGCTAAAGACCGTGACGATGAAATCGCTATCGTCCGCAAGAGTTTTGACGCCCGTTTGAAAGAAATGCTCATTGGTCAAACGATTGTTGATGCGCCGAAAGGTTTTGACAAGAAGTCAAAAATTACGGCCGAAATGTTGGATTCCGTCCCGTCGGCACAATGGCGCAAAATCGTTGTTAAAGATGAAAACATCATGGCGCAGATTGAAGAATTTGCAGCCGCTTTTGATGCCCGCGTTGCCAAGGTGCAAAAACACTTTGACGACAAGGTGGAAAAAGTTCAACGCGGCGATGATTTGCTGCCGGGTGTGTTAAAGATGGTCAAAGTCTTTATCGCCACCAAGCGTAAAATGCAAACTGGTGATAAAATGGCCGGTCGTCATGGTAACAAAGGTACGGTTTCCCGCGTTTTGCCGCTGGAAGACATGCCGTATATGGCCGACGGTACGCCGGTTGACATCGTCTTAAACCCGTTGGGTGTTCCGTCCCGTATGAACGTCGGGCAAATTTTGGAAACGCACTTGGGTTGGGCAGCCAAAGAACTCGGCCGCCAGTTAAACGAAATGTGCGAACAATATAAACGCGGCGAAAAGACAATTGATGAATTAAACAATCGCTTGAAAGAAATTTACGGCGAAAAACAATATAAAGCCGAAATTGCTACCTTAAGCGAGCCGGAAAAGATGGAAATGATTTCCAACTTGAAAGACGGTATCCCGATGGCGACACCGGTCTTTGACGGCGCCAGCGGCGATGATATCAACCGTATGTTGGAAATGGCGGGTCTGCCGACTTCCGGTCAGATAGACCTCTATGACGGTCGCACCGGTGAAAAATTTGACCGTAAAGTGACGGTGGGTATCATTTATATGATTAAATTGCACCACATCGTTGATGAAAAGATGCACGCTCGTTCCGTCGGTCCGTACAGCTTGGTTACCCAACAGCCGTTAGGTGGTAAGGCTCAATTTGGCGGTCAACGTTTCGGCGAAATGGAAGTTTGGGCGCTGCAAGCTTACGGCGCGGCTTATACCTTGCAAGAGATGTTAACGGTCAAATCCGATGACGTCAACGGCCGCACCAAGGTTTACGAGGCCATTGTCCGCGGTGAAGATACGTTTGACACCGGCGTTCCTGAATCGTTTAACGTTTTGGTCAAAGAAATGAAATCTTTGTGCCTGAATGTTGAAATGTTGAACGAAGAAGTTTAAGGATAAGGAGTTTTATAAATATGAATGACGTAATGAAATTTTTTGGCCAGCAGCAACCGGCTGAAGAGAGTTTTGACGAAATCAAGATTTCCATTGCCTCTCCTGAACAGATTCGTTCATGGTCATACGGCGAGGTCAAAAAACCCGAAACCATCAACTACCGCACATTCAAACCGGAGCGCGACGGTTTGTTCTGCGCCCGCATTTTTGGTCCGGTCAAAGACTATGAATG
>CALXZI010000021.1 GCA_944393205.1 uncultured Alphaproteobacteria bacterium
GAGCGTTATGTCAAACTCATCGCTATAAGCTTTACTGAACCTCGCGTCTAACGCGGGGTTTTCCTATTACAAAAAAACGTATTAACATTAAGTTAATACGTTTTTTCATGTTTTCTTACAACGGCTGAGCCAGAAGCATATCTCCTTGCTCATTGACCCAGACATCGTATGTCTCTCGGACTACCTTGGTACACGGGATGTCTCTCCATTGAGCCGGAACGTACGTGTCGTCATACGACGTTGGTGTACATCCGTTATCCCATCTCTGATCCACTGTCCCATAGTTCATCGTGCGGCGGCGACAAGGCCCCAACTTCTCTAGAGCTTCGCCATATGCGTACTCTTTTTGATCCTTGAAGCTCCTTTTGCTTTTTCCAAAGGATCTTTGTTGTTTCTTTTCCATAATATAAATTATTAATTTTTATCATTCATAGAATAACATAAAAAATATAATTTGTAATATTTTTTGTCAAATCCATAAAAAGCTGTACAAAGAAAGATTAAAATTGCCGTTCGTCGCCCCTTTAAGCGGCGTGTCCGGATGAACGATAAGCGCGGCCTGATGCCAATCATATCCGCGTCAATTTGTTTAAAAAACAGAATATCATTGGCCAACTTTCAATGGTCTGTCCCTGCAAACTGACCAGTTCATCGTGCGATAAAGCATGATTATGTTCGGCTTTTTCTATCAGTTTGTTTATTATAACAGGTTAATAGAAATTTTTTGTTTCTTTAATGCGCTTTGTTGGTCGCAGATCCACAAGTTTTCCGTCTTTAAGCAACAGTTGGCGGTCCATTTTACCGGCGAGTTCCATATTATGCGTGGCAATCAAAGCCGACAGGCCGGTTTCTTTAACAATATCAAGCAAAGCCAAAAAGACGTTATCGGACGTATGCGGATCCAAATTTCCCGTCGGCTCATCGGCCAATAAAAGTTTCGGCGTATTGGCAAGCGAGCGCGCAATAGCCACGCGTTGCTGTTCGCCGCCGGAAAGTTCGGCAGGTCTGTGGTTTATTCTTGCTTTCAACCCTAAACGCGACAAAAGCCATTCGGATTTTTCTTTTGCTTTACTATATTTTTCACCGGCAATCAGCTGCGGCAACATTACATTTTCCAAGGCGTTAAAATCAGCCAGCAAATTATGGTATTGATACACAAAACCGAGATAATCGCGCCGCAATGCGGTACGAATACCGTCATTTGCCGCAGCGCAATTTTGACCGTCCAGTAAAATATCTCCTTTGCTGGGATGATCCAACAACCCTGCAATTTGCAACAGAGTTGATTTCCCCGAACCGGACGGACCGATAAGAGCCACCACTTCATTGGGTAGAATTGCCAAATCCACACCCTGCAAAACTTCAAGTTTTTGTTCGCCTTGATAATAGTGTTTATATATCTCTTTTAATTCCAAAACAGGTTTAACTTTGTTACTCATAACGCAAAGCCTCCACCGGATCAAATTTTGCCGCCCGATAAGCTGGATACAAAGTCGCCAAGAACGACAACAGTAATGAGACCGTCGCCACCACGCCGACTTCCGTCCAGTTTATCTCCGCCGGTAACTGTGACAGAAAATATATCTCGGCTGAAAACAATTCTCGTCCGGAAAGTGTTTCTAAAAATTGGCGGATTGATTCAATGTTTTCACAAAATAAAATTCCGATGCCCAAACCAATAAGTGTGCCCACCACACCGATAAAAGCGCCGTCAATAAAGAAAATACGCATAATCATGCCCTTGGTGGCGCCCATGGTTCGCAACACGGCAATATCTCGTCCCTTATCTTTTACCAACATAATCAGGCCGGTGATAATATTAAATGCTGCCACCAAAATAATCAGAGTCAAGATTAAAAACATCACGTTTCGTTCAACATCAATGGCATTAAAGAATGCGGAATTGCTTTGCTTCCAATCATAAACATAGGCATCAATTCCGACACTTTGAGCAATCAGCTCGCGCATAAGCGGCAAATCATCACTGTTTTTCAGCGTCACATCTATTTGCCCCACGGCATCATGCAAACCAAAATATGTCTGAGCGGTTTCCAAAGGCATAAATAAATGAGTGGAATCATATTCATACATGCCGACGTCAAAAGTCCCTAAAACGTGATAACTTTTCATTCGTGGCACAGTGCCAAACGCCGTAATTTTACCGTTGGGCGAAATCAAAGTAACTTTATCTCCGGTAATAACGCCCAAGCGGTCGGCCAATCTTTTACCGAGAATAACCGTATCACCTTCAAAACGATCAATATCAACACCGGCCACACCGTTGCGTAACACTTGTTTTTTTAACAAATCCTCTTTAGCAATTCCTCTAACCATAGCACCTTCGGCCATGCTACCGGTTGAGAGCAGAATTTGTTTTTCAATCATCGGCATTGCCAGTGCCACACCATCAATTTTTTGCAAATCCTGCACGGCGGTTTTATAATTGGTAAACGGAAACCCCGGCGCCGCCATAATCATAATGTGACCGTTTATACCCAAAATTCGGGATAAAAGTTCGCTCTTAAAACCATTCATCACCGACATAACAATAATCAGCGTTGCCACACCCAACGCGATACCGGTAAAAGCAAAACCCGTGATAACCGATATAAAGCCTTCTTTGCGTTTAGCACGAAGATAACGTCCGGCCACCATGCGTTCAAATTTTGAAAATATCATACCAACCTCTCTTAAGGCGTTATTTTAATAAAAAATGCCGAGTTTTCAACTCAAGCCTTCCGTCATGTGCATAAAAAAACATTCCCGAACATAAACGTTCATCGGAAAACTCAAACCGTTATTTGAACAAATCTTTTATCTTGTCAACAAAAGTTTTAATTTCCGGCTGGCAACCGTTGTCTTTACTCAACGTCCGAAATTCTTCCAACAATTCTTTCTGGCGAGCGGAAAGGTTTGTCGGTGTAACGACATTCAGTATCACAAACAAATCGCCGCGCTTATCCGAATCCATAATCTGCATTCCCGCGCCTTTAAGACGCAGTTTACTACCGGTTTGAGTTCCTGCCGGCACATTAATTTCAACCTTTTGCCCATCAATGCCCGGAATTTCAACTTTTCCGCCAAGCGTGGCACAAACCATAGAAACCGGTACAGCTGTATATAAATCCTTGCCTTCGCGTTCATAAAGTTTATGTTCTTTAATTGTAACAAAAACATACAAATCGCCCTTTCCGCCGCCGCGTTTGCCGGCTTCACCCGCACCGTTAATGCGCATACGAACATTGTCTTCAATGCCTGCCGGAATTTTAACTTTCAAAGATTTTTCAACCCGAACAGCTCCTTGACCGCCGCAATCTTTACATTTGTTTTTAATCACTCGTCCTTCGCCGCGGCAAGTCGGACAAATCGTTTCAAAAACAAAAAAGCCACCTTGCTGCCGTCTGACCTTGCCGCTACCGTGGCAAGTTTCACACACCGGAGCTTCATTGCCATCAGCCGTTCCGTATCCATGACAAGTTTCGCAAGGTTCACTGGTTCTGATTTTGATTTCCTTTTCCGTACCGGTATAAGCCTCCTCCAACGATATGGTCAGATTATATTGTAAATCGGCACCACGTATCGGTCCATTTCTGTTTTGTGTCCGACCGCCGCCCATAAAATCGGAAAACATATTGGAAAACAAATCCGACAAATCCTCGGCATTAAAACCAAAGCCGCCGCCAAACGGATTACCACCGCCCATACCGCCTTGAAAAGCCTGATGCCCGTATCGGTCATAAGCCGCACGTTTCTGTTCGTCTTTCAAGACTTCATATGCTTCATTAATTTCTTTAAAATATTGTTCAGCCTCTTTATCTCCGGGGTTGCGATCCGGATGATATTTCATAGCTAATTTGCGAAACGCGCGTTTAATTTCTTCTCCGGTTGCGTCTTTACTGACTTCCAGAACCTCGTAATAATCTTTTTCCGTCATTTTTCACTCTATTCTGATTTGTTTTGATTCAAGAGTTTGGGGCTGACCCACATTTTGCCTTGCCGCAAAAATTCCGGCAGCTCTTTCAGCGAAGAGGCGCCGGCCGCTTTGGCATGACCGCCGCCACCGAATTTTTCCGCAATCTTGGAAACATCAATATGATCTTTAGCCGTATAAAAAGATAAATTCCACCGATTTTTTTTGTTCATGAAAAAATTGACCATCATGTCATAATCTTTAATATTGTCCAGCGAATCATAAAATTCCGAATACCCTTGAGCAATATTGGCACAAATACATTTTAACCCTTCATATTCGCTCTCAAAAGCTTCGGCACGCGCCAAACGAAAATTCCGATTTCGGATATAAGATAAAATGGCTTTTCCTTTTTCCACCATAGCATCAACGTCCATCGTATCCTCAATTAACTCATGCCAAATTTTATCTGTCGGTCGGTTGACGCCCAATGCTTGCATAGCATATTCAAAAGCCCGAACTCGTTTGTCGCGCAAATCAAAGATATCGTTTAAGCCCAAAAGTTTAATACCGAGTGGTAGCGGACGATCGGGATAAAAATATTCCCAAGTCAGAACAATGGCTGCCGTACCAATCTTGCGAATTCCCTTAATCGGTTCAGCCTTGTTTTCTTTCAACACTTTTTCATATTGCTCAATCACAGAAACATGGTGGTCTATCCACGTAAAATCCGCCGTCTGACTCAACTGGAACATAAAATCCATCGGCAATGAAATATCACAAACAATAATTTTATCGTGCTTTAAAATTTCATCATACGGGATTTCCATATCGTGATTTAACCCCATCAACTCAATTTCCGGGTACACGCTTCTGACAATTGCGGCCGAACCTTTCCCATCATGATCGGCAATATGATATATACACAACATCTTTATACGTCCTTATTTTCATACATCCACCGCCATATTATCATATGCGGGCATAACATCAAACGGTGTCAACGCATTGATTGCATCATAATCGCATTCTATGGCCATGTGGTTAATAATTGTTTTATATGGTTTTATGATATTGACATATTCTAAAAGCTTGTCAAGCCCCATATGCGTTGTCTGCCCTTCCGGCGTTGTCAAAGGCAGCACTAAAAGTTGCGGTCTTTGTTTGATTTGCGCCAATCCTGTTTCCGAAATCCCTTTACAATCGGCAATATAAACAATTTCTCCGTCGTTGAAAATATATCCGGTGGAGTGTACTGGATGACCGGTCAAAGTAATCGGGGTGATTTTCAAATTTTTAATATAAAATGATTTTCCATCTTCAATCTCATTAATAATCATACTTGGACGAAACATCGGATTATTGATATGATTTTTTTCCACCACCAAATATGGAAAACGTTGGCGGATAACTGCCGCCGTATCAGCCGTGGCATAAATATCCAGCGGATGACCGCTTAAACGATTCAAATCCCGCAAATCGTCAATACCATGCAAATGGTCGGCATGGCTGTGCGTATAAAGCACACCGTCAATATACCGGATAGCGTTATCCAAAAGTTGCGTACGAATATCCGGCGATGTATCTATCAAAATTTTAGCGTTATTTGCTTCAATATACGTTCCCGCTCTTCGTCTGATGTTTTTGGGATTATCGGGATTACAATTTCCCCATCCGCCGGCAACCGAAGGTACGCCGGGAGCTGCGCCGCACCCCATGATAATTATCTTACTCATTATCCGTTCTCTCTTTGTATCAGCAATTGTTGTGCTTTGGTAAATAAGTTAAAAAAATTCTTTGTTGTTATTTCCGAAAGCTCGGCCAAATCAAGTTCTTTTATTTCAGCCAGACATTCTGCCGTATGCACGACATAGGAAGGTTCATTAATCTTGCCACGCAAAGGTACCGGCGCCAAATATGGGGCATCGGTTTCCACCAACAGCCGATCCGTTGGAATTTTAGCGAAAGCTTCCCGCAAATCTTTTGATTTGTTAAACGTAATAATCCCCGAAGCGGAGAAGTAAAAACCAATTTTTAAAATCTCTTCCGCCAATTTCCAAGCCGAGGAATAACAATGTATCACACCCTTAAATGGCTTTTGTTTATATGCCGATGTTAACAGCTCAATCGTATCCTCTTCGGCGTCACGTGTATGCACCACCAACGGCAAACCGCTTATTTGCGCGGCTTTTATCATTTTTTTAAAAACACTGATTTGCACATCTCGCGGGCTAAAATCATAAAAATAATCTAAACCGCATTCGCCGATACCAACAACCTCGGTATGAAGTGTGTTGTTAATCACTTGTTCAACCGTCACCCCTGCATATACCGTCGCATTATGCGGATGAACTCCCGTAAGAGTGAATACATTCGGATATTGCCGACAAATTTCAAGTTGCATCGGCAGTTCATCAAACAAACCGCCGGCATTGAGCATATAAGCAACATTGGATGTCGCAGCCGCATCCATAACGGCCGCAAGCCGCTCATACACGCCTTCCGAACTCAAATGGCAATGACTGTCAATCAGCATTGGACATTGCCTCGCATATCATTGAAAAAATATTAAGCATGGCTTGTTTTTTATCCATGTTTAAAGCCGCCGTTTCATTTAAGATTTGCAATGTTTTTTCCCACACATCTCCGAGCTGACACACATTTTCGCCGCCTTTGATGCAATCAGATATAAATTTAAATACCAGTTCAGACGTCAAATTCCACACTGCTTCATCTGCCGCAGCGGCATTGCTTAATGCAATTGCTAAATCCAGATCAAAATTTGTACCGGCATAAAACAACTTTTCCAAATTTCCGTAAAGAATCAAACCGTCGTTTTGGGCATAATTTATAGCCCTGCCGATACTTCCGGCACATATTTTGACAATACCTGCCACGGTTGCTTCTGATAATTCCGGCGCATAACGCCGTAACAACAAAGCCACTGTATTATCCGACAAAGATTGCAAGTTAAGTTTGGCACAGCGTGACCTGATGGTCGGTAGCAAACGATTGGGAAAATTACTGATTAACAATAATAAACTTTTTGCCGGCGGTTCTTCTAAAATTTTAAGAATAGCATTGGCACTTGCCGTGTTCAAATCATCAGCAGTATCAACTATCACAATCCGCCAGTTACCATCAAAAGATTTTTTGCTCAAAAATTCGTTAATTGTGCGTACATCATCAATCCTGATAACCGCAGATTTCTTCAATCCTTGAATTTGCTCTTCATCTAATGCATCGCCGTCACGAATGGCTTTGATTATTTTTTTTCGGTCGCTTTCAATAAAATCTCGTTCCAAAACCTTCAAATCCGGATGTGAATCATTGGCAACCAAACGATATACCGGATTGCTTTCTGAAATATTAAGCGACATATAATCTTGTCTGCGGTTTTCATCAGCAGCCAGCAAAAAGCGGGCAATCCGATAAGCAAACGTTGCTTTCCCGATGCCTTCCGGCCCGCTGATAAGCCATGAATGCGGAAATTTCCCCGTTTTCCATGCGTTTAAAAACATTTTTTCGGCATCTTCATGCCCGCTCAAAAACGGATTATTTCTCGGCAACGGTGCATCCATAATCTTCCTCTATAAACCAAACCTTTGCGAAACCAATTGTACAATTTCTTGATGCAGTTCATCTATCGGCTTATCGGCTGTCAAAACCACACATCTGTCCGGATTCTCTTTGGCTATTTCAAGAAAACCTTTGCGCAAACGCTCATGCCAAACCAATCCTTGACTTTCAATGCGGGTTTCTTTAACGGTCATACCTTCGGCTTTCTTAAAAGAACGAGCCAAACCGATTTTTGGATCAATATCCAAAATAATCGTCAAATCCGGTTCAAAATCCCCAACGGCAAACCGATAAAGCGAAGTAATATCTTCTTTTGACAACCGCTTATCATAAGCATAATACTGATAAGCCATGGTAGAATCGGCAAAACGATCGCTCAAAACCCACATATCTTTGGCTAATGCCGGCCACACTTTTTGCACCATATGCAAACGCCTATCAGCAAAAAACAGCAACGCTTCCGCAACAGCATCCAATTTACCGACATCGCCTTCGGTTAAAATCCGCCGCAATGCAAGACCGACTTCCGTCCCTCCCGGTTCTTTTGTAAGTACCGCGTCTTTATTTTTTTGTTTAAGAAAATCGCACAGCAGATTGATTTGGGTTGATTTTCCGGTCCCTTCGCCGCCTTCAAAGGTTATAAATTTCCCTGCCATTTATTTGTTCCCCAAAAGCAAATATTTTAAATTGGCGGCAAATTTTCCCCACAAGCCGATTTTAGCCACATCATCACCGGCAACCAATTCTATTTTTTTAATGGTTCCCTCCGGATCGTGCAGTTCGGCATAGCCGATAACATCGCCTTTTTTAATCGGCGCCGTCACCGGTTCATCATAAACAATTTTCATTTGATATTGATCCCGATCGCTACGGCGGATTGTTTCCACCACATCTTCAGGAACTTGTAAAGACACGCTTTTAACAACGCCATACCACACCGGAACTTCAGCCACAACTTGTCCTGCCGATAAAATTTTATAATTATCAAATTCTCTAAAACCGTAATTCATAAGACGTTCGGCTTCTTCCGAACGTTCTTTATTGCTGTCCATACCGGCCATCACTTCAATTAAGCGGCGGCCGTTTTTGGCCACCGAAGCCGTCAAACAAAACCCTGCCTCACTTGTGTGGCCTGTTTTCAAACCGTCGGCGCCGGCCATACTATACAACAAAGGATTACGGTTTCCTTGTTTGATGTTGTTATGTGTAAACTCTTTTTCCGAAAAAATATGATAAAACTCCGGAAACTCGCTGATAATATGCCGTGCCAACAAAGCCAAATCCTCCACCGACATTCGTTGATCCGGATGCGGCAAACCCGTTGCATTTACAAACGAACTGTTTTTAAGCCCGAGTTCTTCGGCTGTTTCATTCATTAAAACGGCAAAATCTTCTTCCGTGCCGGCAATGTTTTCCGCCGCCACAATGCAGGCATCATTACCGGATTGCACGATAATTCCTTGTAACAAGTCTTCCACCGAAACTTTTTCACCGATTTTCAAAAACATAGTTGAACCGCCGCTGGCAGCACCGCCTTTGCGCCACGCGTTTTCGCTGACGGTAAATTTATCCTCCAAAGAGAGTGAACCGTTACGAAGTTTATCAAAGATAATGTAAATCGTCATTAATTTGCTCATGGAAGCCGGCGCCATTTTAACATCATGATTTTTTGTATAAATATAAGCGCCGGTATCATAATCAACCAATATTGCATTGCGTGCCGTTGTTTCAAACGCTGCGGCATTTGCCGTCATTACGCCGCATGACAAAAGAGTTAAAACGATTTTTTTTGCATTAAACATCAAAAGTTCTCCTTAATCTCTGATAATTCTGGCATCATAAACACCGTAATTTCTAACCTTGTTAAGCGTTACTTCAGCTTCTTCCTCATAAGAAAAGGGCCCCAAGCGCACCCGATAAAAAGTCGCACCGTTGACATCAGCCTCAAAGACGCGACTATTGCCAAAACGTGCAAGTCTGGCTTTTAGATTATCAGCCAAATCCTTTTGTGAAAAAGACCCTGCCTGAACATAAACGGCTGAACCGTATTCCCCATAACGCAAAGATGAATTGTCGGCAACCGTTGTTGTCGGCGCCTGCCCTAACATTGCCGCTTTAAGGGCTTTGCTTTCTTCTGGTAAAATTTCCACCCGAACTTTGGTTACACCTTTGGTTTGATATCCCAAAAGCTGCGCGCCGCGTTTGGAAATGTCAATAATCCGATCTTTGGCATAAGGCCCGCGGTCGTTGACGCGCAACACCAATGAACGCCCGTTTTCCAAATTAGTGACTCGCACAATTGAAGGCAGTGGCAAAGTACGATGGGCAGCCGTCAGAGTATTCATATCGTAACGCTCGCCGTTGGCTGTTTTTTTGGCATGAAAATCATCCCCGTACCAACTGGCCATACCGACCTCCGAATAATCATAATCTTCCGCCGGATAATACCATTTTCCCATAATCTTATACGGACTACCGATTTTATAAACCCCGCCGTATTGTTTAATAGCGATAGCCTGCGCTTGTGGCGACAATCCCGTTAATTCTGGCGTTCCTCCGGAAGAACAGGCGTTCAACACAAACAAACAAAGTAAAGCTGCTATATATTTCTTATATCCGTACATACTTTTCCATTTTACCTTAAATTAATCTGAATAAAAACAATCTAACCTGTTTTTAAGCATTCGTCCAGTCTCATTTCGCCCCTGTGCAATTCTTAAATTTCCGGAGTCTTTTTTCGTGGTTGGACGGGAATCTTAAAACCGTTTTGCGGATTATAATTATTGATTTTACTCAACAACCGATAATCCGGATAACCATCTTGATGCAAGCGCGCTTTGGCTTGCAAGCGTTTGATAGCCGCCTTGGTTTTAGGCCCCAAGATACCGTCTTCTTTTAGATCCGTATGCAAAATCTTATTAGCAAAGGCCTGTATTTTACGCACATCTTGATTGGTCGGAATATACTGCCGTTTAACGGCAATCGGCCGATAAGACTCGTCATCGGCGATATAATCGGCTAAAATACCGATGGTCAGTGCATAATTCTCTGATCGGTTCCAAATCATAATACGCCTAAAATTGCCGAAAACAATATAAGCCGCCCCTTTATGCCCATCCGGAATAATAATCGCCCCTTTAAGATCATCCGGATATGCAAGCCTATTGCCATCAACATTAAGCACGCCGATTTTTCGCCATTCGGCCACGGTTTTACTTTTATCCCGACCGACTAAACGATAATCAAAACTCCAAGGCAGCCGAACCTGTCCGCCCCATGGTTCATCTTGTTTCCAGCCCAAACTGTGAAGATAATTGGCTGCAGAAGCCAAAGCATCACCAAAATTATCCCAAATATCAATCACGCCGTCACCGTCATAATCAACGGCATAAGCATTATATGTTGACGGCATAAACTGAAAATGTCCCATGGCACCGGCCCAAGAGCCCATCATTTTATCATTATCCAAATCATATTTTTCCATAATTTTCAAAACATTATACAGTTCATTTTTGAAAAAAGCCGAACGCCGATTGTTATGGCTCAAGTTCGTTAACCCGTCAATCAAATGATATTTTCCTTTATTCTGCCCGAAATTGGTCTCAAGCGCCCAAAAGGCCGTCAAATAGTTAAGCGGCACTTGGTATTCGGTCTCCAAATCAGAATATTTCTGTTGCAAACGGTGGTAATGCTGCCGTGATTTTGTAATTCTATCCGGATTAATCATCCGATTAAGATAGTTTTGAGAAGTCAGAATAAATTCAACTTGATTTTCATCTTGTTTAACCACTTCAGGATAAACATGATAATATGTTTGGTCGCCATAAGCTTTACGGATTGTTTTGGGTGAAATACCACGTGCAATCATTTCCTGTTTTAGTTCCGTCAGCCATTCAAGCCACGATGCCGGCGCCTGCGGCTCATTGGCCATTGCATTTACCGCCGCCAGCATCCACACCGTTATTAAAAACAATCTTATTCTCATAATTTTGCCCATAACCAACCCATTATATACACACCATAAAGCATCCCGTCATATTTTGCAATTAAGAGTTGAGGTTATAAAGAGGTTATTTATCGCGCCTCATTCACGCCGATGTCGTTTTTTTTACCAAGAAGAAAGGCCGGCGTTTTTAGCGGCGGCCTTTTCTTCCTTACCCCATATCACTCCAACCAATATTCAATCGTGGAAACAACACGCACTTTCTTTTCTATTTGTTGCTCTTCAGAAGCATAAGCGCTTTGTTCACGCGGCAATATGGAAAAAACGCCTTGATTGGCATGGCGGATTTTACCGACCTTGCTGCCGGAGTTTTTAGCAAACTCTTCAGCGGCATCTTTGGCGTTTTGCGTCGCTTCGGCCAGCATTTGCGGCTTAATGTCATTCAAACCGGTAAACAAATATGACACCGGATAAGCATAATCCTGATTAAAAATCACCCCTTTGGCAACCAAATCGCCCGACTTGTTCAAAACCGCAGCGATATTATCAACATTTTCAGACTTAACCATCACGTTTTGCGTTAAAATAAAACGAATATTGCTGTCGTTGTTGGTACGATACGGATTTGCCATCAAATCATTGGTTTCCAAACGTCCGACGCTAATCTCTTCCGGCAAAACGCCGTTTTTGACAAGAAAATCTTTCACCACTTCGGTCTGACGGTTCATTTCCTTTTGTGCAACCAAAACATCATTGCCGGTCACGACATATTTAATATTCCAAATGGCGACATCAGCCTTAACGTCCATTTCAGACAAACCTTTGACCACCACGCTGTTGGCGTCCATTTTGGCATGATAGTAATAAAACCCCGGAAAAAATCCGCCCAAAACCAAACCCAAAGCCAACAAACCGGCGCCTGCAAGTTTTTTGCCTTTGCGGCAAGAGCATTTTCCCTCACCGCAGCCGCAACTGCAGTTATCACCGCAAGTGCAGGGTTTTCCTTCCTGACAACCGCATTTACAATCCGGCCCGCAACCGCATTTTTTCTTGTTTTCAACCATGATAATCTCCTTTCTTTGCAAAATCTGCAAGAATCTTAACCCTTAAATTCCAAAAGTCAACGGGATATTATTTTTTATAAGCAGCGCGGCGAATACGATCATTGATAGCCAGTCCCAAACCGGTTTCGGGGATGGGCGATATGGCAATTTTATCGTGATTTTTATCGGCATCTGCCAAACGCATATAAGCAAACAAGTTGGCGGCAGCCTCACACAAATCTCCGGAAGGACTCAAATTCAAATCACAATCCGTTACAGCGCCGAAACCGATGAAAAACTCACCGTCTTCGCGCGATAAAGCATTAATCCGGAAATTATGATTCGGCGCATAGTGTTTGAGCATTTGTCCGGGCGAAGTCGGCAAATCAGGATTACCGTGCGAAATCAACACTTTTTCGCCCAAAAACTCTTCCAAATCTTCCAGAGCAACACCGCCAGCTCGCAACAAAACGACATTATTACCGGTAATGTCAATAATGGTGGATTCCACCCCTACCCGACATTGTCCGCCGTCTAAAATCATGTCAACTTTATCGCCCAAACTGTCGGCAACATGAAAAGCTGTTGTCGGACTAATGGTTTGCGATCGGTTGGCTGAAGGCGCCACAATCGGCACGCCGCTTTTTTTAATCAACGCCAATGCCGTCGGATGCGCCGGCATCCGCACCGTAATCGTTCTTAAACCGGCGCAAGCCAAATCCAATGCCGGATTTTCTTCCACGCGGTTTAAAACAAAAGTCAAAGGCCCTGGCCAAAATTTATCGGCAAGCGCCAAAACCCGCTCATCAACGGCCGCATATTCTTTTAAGAAATCTTTATCGGCAATATGCGAAATCAGCGGATTAAACGACGGACGCCCTTTGGCGGCATATATGGAAGCCACCGCTTTGGCATCATATACACTCGCACCGAGACCGTAAACCGTTTCAGTTGGAAATGCAACCAAACCGCCATTTTTAATAACTTCAGCAGCTTTGGCGACATTTTCTTCGGTATTTTGATATATGTTATTCTTCATCAACGTGTAAAACCGAGTTTAAAGCGTAACCCAATTCATCTTCCGCAAACTCTTCTACCACCAACGGCGAGCTTCTGTCAACCAGTTGATAAACTTTATTTTCGGTATCATACACCAAAAAGCAGAAATCATCATATCCCAAAATCACCTTGTCGGCGGCCACATTGTGTTCGCAATTAAACATTTTAATATCCAACATTGGATTTTTGAGCGGCGGAATACCTAAAATTGCCGAATCTTCAGCCTTAACCCCGTTATAATGTCTCAAAAAATTCAAAAATGCCACCGGTAAAAAAGGAAAACCGGCGCGCACCAACTCTTTTTGCGCCTGAATAACATCCTTCATTGCAAGCGGATTTTCCAACTCAATATAACGGCATTGTTTAAGATAATCCAAAAAACTTTCCATCATTTGATGCGCCCTTCCTTCTTTTTCATAATTCTTTTTAAGTCCTCAACCGTCATCTGATTGCGTTTATTTTTTTTGCCATATTCTTCCAGAGCCTTTTTATGACGAATAATTTGCACCACACTATCAACATCAAAATCCACTGATTTGCTGTTATCCATATATTTTTGGCGATTCTCTGCCAACAAAACCATCATGGCTTCATAAGAAACGATATGATTGACATCTTCGGCTTCCTGCTTTGAAAATCCTTTTTCTTTGCTCCAATCATAAATAATCTGCTGTTGCTTATCAAAACCGTACATAAAAGTGACATTCGGGTCTTCCAACTCCATTCTTCGGCTGTACGCCTCTTTTGTACCCGACACCGTCAACAAATCAAAACCATGTAAAACATGGCAATGAAAATCTGAAGTTACCATCAAAAAGTTTGGACGATAATTGGCTGCCGCCAGATTAACCAATCTTCCGCTTTCGGAAACGGCATGAATATGATGAATTTCCCACGAAGGAAAATCTTTTCCCTTAAGTTCCACACCATTTTCATCACGTGCTATCAAAAGTCTGCCTTTATCTTCATTAATCATATCTTCAACCAGCTTATGCGGTATTTCCGCACCAATCTGATAATTTTGCGTATCAATCCCCGCTTTTTGCAAATCAGCCAAAACACGTGGCGTAAAATGGGTTTCCATGATAATAAGTTTATCCGAATCCGTTTTACCAAACATACGCATGGCATTTAACAAAGATTGAATATAACGCTCGTCCAGATTATCTTTGCGTAAGATTTTTGCTATTTCCCGACCGTATCGGCGCGCCAATGTTTTTACAAAAGTGTTGCGCGGGGTGCGGTTTTTTGTGGTAAAATAAACTTTGCTTTGGAAATCATGCGTGCGGAAAGAACGATAAATCAAATCGGAAAAATCACGCACACTCATCACCGGCAAAATTTCAGGATTCACTTGCTGTTGGTAAAGATAATTGCGAATAACCGGTTCAATTTTCCGAAAACTGGAAAATTGGCGAAAAAGCTGCCAACTGGGCGCTTTATCCAAATCATAAGATTTAAGTGTAACTTTATGCGGCATTTTAGCATCAATCATATCTTTATAAAAACGACTTAATTGGTGCCGCGGCCGGACATCAACCGTGCCATAGCAATCCATGCGGATAATATGCAACTCATCGGCGCTTAACGAATAATGCTGTTTTTCTTCAATTTTCAAACCAGCCGCTTTATTAATAGCATCCAGTTTATGGCTGGAGTTTTTTGCCAATGATTTATCGCTGGCCGAAAGATGGCGGCTGTCTGAATATCCGGCGAGTCTTTTTAATATACGATATGCTTTAATCTGCTCGGACATGGAAAGTTCATTAAACACATCCAAAAAATCGGAGTCGTTATAAATTACGCCCAGAAAGTTCCCTTCTTCTAGAAAATTAAATTGAGATGAATTTTGATTCTCTTCATCTTGTGCATGCTTACGCGCATATCTGCTACCTTTTTCTGCCATTTTAAGCCTTGTTTAAAATTGTTTTTATGCATTTTGTCTAAAGTCTATTGCAAAAACGACCTCTTGTCCATAACAATTTAAAAAAATTAGCATTTTATTATCGTTTATTGTGCATTATATATAAAAAAACTTTCATTAAAAGGAGTATAAATATGGTAGAAATCGTTTTCAGCAATAAAAAACAACGCCGTGGTGAAGCCAAAGCCGTACTGGCATACGGTAAAATTGACAAGAAATATCTGGCTGATTTTCTTTCAAGCGATGAAATCAGCTTGTTGAATACGGCGGCCGCAGCAGAAAATTTCAATGGTAAAAACGGCAAAGTTTTATCCGTCATGACCGTCAACGGCAAACTGGTTTGCGTCAACGTACCGACAAAACCAACAGCGGTTGACCTGCAAAAAGCCGGCGGAATGTTGTACAGTTGCTTAAAAAAACATCCGAATGCGGTCATATACGCTGAAAAACCTGCCGGCTCCAAACTCAAAAGTTCTGAAATCGCTTATAATTTGGCTTTGGGTTTTGAACTTTCATCATATAGCTTTGATAAATACTTAACCAAGCGTAAACCGGAAGATTTTCCCAAACTGGAAACCGTTTCCTTTGCCGCCAAAGGCAAAGTGATTGATAAAAACGGCTACGCACCTTATTCCGCACTGGCTGCCGGCGTGCGTTACACCCGCGATTTAACCAATGAGCCGTCTAATAATATGACGCCCGTCATTATGGCTGAAGACATCAAACGCTTGGAATATTTAGGTTTGGATGTTGATGTTCTTGATGAAAAAGCCATGAAAGAAAAAGAGTTTAATCTGGCTTTATCGGTTGCCCAAGGTTCCTGCAACCCGCCGAGAATCGCGGTTATCAAATGGCGCGGCAAACAAGAAAGTGCAGATTTTGATTTAGGCTTGGTCGGCAAAGGCGTTACTTTTGACAGCGGAGGCATTTCCATAAAGCCGGCCGGCGGTATGGCTGATATGAAACAGGATATGGCCGGTGCCGCAGCCGTTGCCGGCGCCATGAAAACCGCAGCCTTGCAAAAACTTCCGCTTAATGTGGTCGGTGTGGTCGGTTTGGTTGAAAATATGCCTTCGGGTTCGGCAACGCGGCCGGGCGACATTGTTCGTTCCATGTCCGGTCAAACGGTGGAAATTCTAAATACCGATGCCGAAGGACGTTTGGTGTTAGCCGATTGTTTGTGGTATATTCAACAACAATTCGGGGTTAAAAAAGTGATTGATATTGCCACGCTCACCGGCGCGATTATGGTGGCGCTCGGCACTGAAATGGCTGGCATTATGGGCAACAATCAAGCGTTTATTGACACAATCGGCAAAGCCGGCGCCGAGGTGGATGAAAAAGTCTGGCAACTGCCGTTAACCAAAGAATATGACAAGATGATGGATTCTGCCGTCGCCGATATGCAAAATATCAGCAACGGACGCAATGCCGGTTCCATCACCGCCGGATGTTTTTTGCAGCGTTTTATTCAAAAAGACGTCAAATGGGCGCATTTGGATATTGCCGGTATGGATAAAATTGAAAAACCAAAACCTTTAACGCCCAAAGGCGCCAGCGGCTTTGGCGTTCGGTTGTTTAATGCCGTTATGAAAAAGCTCTGATTTTTCAAAATCATCCTAAAAAACTTCCGATTTATTCGGAAGTTTTTTATAAAAAAAACCGCCTGTTCTACAGCAGACGGTTTAAATTTTGCGTCAAACGCAATTATTCGCTCAAATGCGGCATTTTGGCTTCTTCAACCAAAGTTTTGACAAAGTCATCCAATTTGACGACTTCCTGCTTTTCTGAACCCAACCGCCGAACAGCAACCGTGCGGTTTTCCTGTTCTTTGGCACCGACCACCGCAATTAACGGAACTTTAGCCAGAGAATGTTCACGGATTTTGTAATTGATTTTTTCATTACGCAAATCCGTTTTAGCATTTAAGCCGGCGGCGCGCAAAGTTTTAGCGACTTCTTCGGCATAGGCGTCAAACTCGCTGACAATCGGGGCAACCACCACTTGTTCGGGCGACAACCACAGCGGCAGTTTTCCGGCATAATTTTCAATCAAGATGCCCAAAAAGCGCTCAATTGAACCGAATAACGCGCGGTGCAACATCACCGGACGATGTTTTTCGCCGTCTTCACCGATATAGGAAATATCAAAGCGTTCCGGTAAGTTCATATCCACCTGAATGGTACCGCACTGCCATTCGCGCCCGATGGCATCTTTCAAGATGAACTCCAATTTCGGACCGTAAAAAGCGCCCTCACCCGGATTAATCTCATATTTATAACCGTGTGAAGTCAGCGCGTTGGCCAGAGCGTTTTCGCATAAATCCCAAATTTCATCGGAACCGATGCGGTAAACGCTGTCCGGACGGGTGGAAAGATAAATTTTCACCTCTTCAAAGCCGAAATCTTTGTAAATATCCAAAATCAGCTTTAAGGTGTTGATGCATTCTTCTTCCATCTGTTCAGGCGTGCAGAAAATATGCGCATCGTCTTGGGTAAATTCGCGCACCCGCATCAAGCCCATCAAAGCACCCGATGCCTCATAGCGGTTGACCTTGCCGAACTCGGCAATTCTTAACGGCAAATCGCGATACGATTTGATGCCTTGTTTATAAACCAACAATCCGCCAGGGCAATTCATCGGCTTAATGCAAAACCACTTTTTATCTTCGGTTTGCCCCGAATAGTTGTGTGCGCCGTATTTATCCCAGTGGCCGGAAGTTTCCCAAAGGCAACGATCCATCACCCGCGGGGTGGAAATTTCAATATAACCGTTATTTTCCTGCCGATTGCGCATATATTCAATCAGCTTGCGGTAAATTCTGTAACCTTTGTCATGCCAAAACACCGCGCCGGGGGCGTATTCCGGCTCAAAATGGAACAAATCCATCTCGCGGCCGAGCTTGCGGTGGTCGCGCTTGGCAGCCTCTTCCAACATCTCAAGATAGGCTTTCAGGTCTTTTTTATCTGCCCAAGCGGTGGCGTAAATACGCTGCAGCATTTCATTATCCGAATTTCCGCGCCAATAAGCGCCGGCAACTTTCATCAGCTTGAAAGCGTCGCCGACTTTGCCGGTTGAAGGCACGTGCGGACCGCGACACAAATCGGTAAATTCTCCCTGTTTATAAAGGGATATAACCTCATCTTCAGGTAAATCATTAATAATTTCCGCTTTATAATGTTCGCCTAAATCGGTAAAGAATTTAACCGCCTCATTACGCGGCAACACAAAACGCTCAATCTTTTCATCGCGTTTGACAATCTCGTGCATTTTGGCCTCAATTTTTGCAAAATCTTCGGTTGTAAAAGGCTCTTTGCGGGAAAAATCATAATAAAACCCGTTTTCAATCGCCGGACCGATGGTCACCTGCACATCTGGCCACAGTTCTTTAACCGCTTCAGCCATAATGTGCGATGCCGAGTGGCGCAAAATGTGCAATCCGTCTTTATCTTTGGCGGTAATAATGGTTACGGTTGCATCGGTAGTGATTGGGGTTGTCAAGTCTTGCAATTTATCATTGACTTTAACCGCCAGAGCCGCTTTCGCCAGCCCGGAACTGATTTTGGCAGCGACATCATAACCATTGATGCCGTCTTCCATTTTCATCACACTGCCGTCAGGCAACTTAATATTAACCATTATTTTTTCCTTCATTGTTTAATCATTTATATTTATGCCGGAACTTTCCGGCGCTTAAAAAAACACGCCTTTTAAAATACGTAAAAACGCTTTTAAAAAGAATGTTTAACTAGTCCATATTAATCAATTCTTCATAAACTGCAACAGTTTTATCGCACATAATTTGTTTTGTGAAATTTTGTTTGACATGTTCCACCGCCGCCGCGCCGATTTTGTCACGCTCTTCGGTCGGAAGTTTTAAAGCCCATTTCAAAGCCTCAGCCAAAGCTTGCGCATCGCCGCTTTTGAAGAGTTTGCCGGTCACGCCGTCTTTAACGGTTTCCAGCGAACCGCCGATATTAGATGCCACAACAATGCGCCCCATCGCTTCACCTTCGGCAGAAATTCGGCCGAAAGCCTCCGGATCGGTAGAGGCCGAAACCACCACATCTGAAACCGCCATCATCGCCGGCACGTCGCTCACATTGCGAATAAACGCGAAACGACCTTCCAACCCTTTGACGGCAATAGCATCTTTAAGCTCTTTGGTGTAATAATCGCGTCCTTGATCATCGCCGACAAAAACGCAAAAATAATCCATATCTTTGATTTTCTCCAATGCGTCAATCATCAAGCGTTGGCCTTTCCAACGCGTCAAACGTCCGATAAGCAAAACAATCGGCTTATCCTCGGGCAAATGATATTCATCCATCAGTTTAATCATACGTTCGGCGGTCATGGCGCTCAAATCAAATTTTTCCATATTGACGCAACGATGGATAAGCCGAATTTTCTTTTCATCGCACTTATAATTTTTCAAAATATGCTGTTTGATATGGTTAGAAACCGCAATCACCAAATCGCCGTACGTCATCACGCGGTTGTAAAACTTTTTGATGCCGTGCGGACCCAAGCCATAAGTACCATGAAACGTGGTCACAAACTTGACTCCGGCTTTTTTGGCCGCCCAATAAGCGCTCCATGCCGGTGCGCGCGAACGCGCGTGCACGATGTTTACACCGTTTTCTTTGATGATTTTGAGCAAACGGCGGTAATTAAGCCACAACTTAAACGGATTTTTGGTTTTAAGCGGCAACGTAAAATGCGGCACTTTCAAACGTTCCAGATTATATTCCAGCCTGCCGCCGGCGGACGCGACAAAATTTTTAATGCCTTTGGCCGCCAAATCAGAAGCAATTTCAATTGTGCCGATTTCTACCCCGCCTTGGTTTAACTCCGGCAAAACTTGTAGAACAACCGGCTTTTTATCTTTATTTTTTTCCATTTTAATATACAATCCTATTCAACATACTGATAAAAACGGAGTTTTCACATATGCAAAAGCACACTTTTTCCTCGGGTTTTACCACAAACTTTGAACATATTACAGCACAATCTTCCGAAACACAAAAATTTACGCTGATTTATACACACGGTTTTGCCGCCGACCCTTGGGGACGCAAACCCGAAGAAATCAAAAACTGGTGTTTGAAAAACAACATCGGTTTTTTCCGTTATGAGCTGGCCGGCCACGGCGCAGACGCCGAAAACTTGGAAAAAGCCGACCTCAACACTTGGAAAGAACAAATTTTGGAGATTATAGATTCACTGGTTGCGGGGCCTGTTTTGGTCGCCGGCGCCTCATTGGGCGGTTGGATAAGCCTGCTTGCCGCAATCAAACGCCCCGAACGCGTTGTCGGACTGCTGGGTTTGGCTGCCGCACCTGATTTTACCAAAGATTATGAAGACTTTGCCACCAACGAGCAGCAAGAAACATTGCAACGCGACGGCAAACTCTTGTTCGTTAAAGAAGATTTTACCTACACCGTCACCGCCAAACTGTTGGAAAGCGGCCGACAGAATTTGCTGCTTGACAAGCCTTTTCTCCCGATAGACTGCCAGACGGTGTTAATCCAAGGCATGGAAGACAACTCGGTTCATTGGCCGAAAGCCCTGAAAATCGCCGAAAAAATCCGTAGCCGCCACGTGATGGTCAAACTCTTAAAAAACAGCAGCCACCGCCTGAATGAAGACGCCGACATCCGTGAAATTTTGACCGCGCTGGACACTTTTTTATAATTTTTGACCGCATTAAACGTTTTTTATACCTGTCTGCGCGGGCAAATGGATGCAAACAAGCCCTTCCGCCTCAAGGTTTACAAAGCTTTAAAGACGGACAAACAAAATTCGGAACGGTTAACACCTTTTGCATAAGCTTATGCATATTTATGTTTTTTTATCAAAACAAAGCCGTCAGACACTCTTGGACGGCGCCAAAAGACTTTTTTTGTTAAAACGCTTTTAAACGCACGTTTTGCCAAAACACCGCTCTTAAAAAACTCTTTATAAGCCGCCGAACATCCCCGTTCCTTGCTCTTTTCCGCCTTGAAAATCCTACCGTACTGATCGCTTGCTCCATACCAACCGCCCCAACACGACAAAAACGCGCATTTTGTCATATTTTATCCAAAAAAGTTTATTGTTGAGCATTTTTTTGCTTGTATTTTACGATGTTTTATGCTATCGTAATAATGAAAAATATTAAGTTTGTTGGAGATTATGTGAGATTATTGGAAAATTTGAAAAGATTTTTCATTGATTTGGTGTGCGCAAAACTTGATTTTTTTTCATTTTAAATAGATCTGAATAACAATAAAACAAAAGAATATGGAAAGAACAAGGATTTACGCGATCATAGCTATCGCGGTTATAGCTGCAATGTGCCTTTGCAGCTGCTCCAAAGAGGAGATGTTAGGAACGGGTTTAGGGTTGGACGAAGAGCTGATAGAGCGCCAGCCCGGCACCACAGAAAAGGACACATTAAGTGGGCTCTTTTATGATGATACGGAGCTCGCGGCCGAGTTTGACACAACGGCCAACGAGCTATTCACCATCCGCCAGTTCGTGGAGGGTGAACGTATCGTTGTAGACGGCGGTGACACTCTGGCAACAGAGCCGTTCCGCCGCAACCTCAATCTTGAGGTGTCTTTTTCCATCGCACCTTATAAGGTGTATGTGGAGAAAGACAGCCTCCTGAACGAGGTGGTGCTCATGAACACCACCGCATCGGAGATCTCCGAAAGCGATGACAAGGACGACGAGTTCTGCACCATTAACAAGGAGCAGAGCTACGAGTTCTCGTTCAACGCCAACGAGACCGTCAAGGCCGACGCCGTATGGCAGGCTTTGAGGTGCGAGGTAACCGACACCACATTCGCTTGCGTGTCGGTTGAGAGTGTCAACTACGATTCTTTCGTAGCCACCCTCAACGAATCAATGTCAAACGCTGATTCAACAGTGTACGACATTGACCTCTACTTTAATGTAGAGCTGGCAAGTGAAAAAACGGCATGGGACAGCACATATGTTGTCCGCGTGCCGGCCATCCGTATTTTTAAGGATGGTGAGGTGCCGGAGGATCCCGACGATCCTGAAGATCCTGACGAATACGAGACGGTTGTAGAAAACGAGGCTTATCGCGCCGCGTTTGAAACTGCAACTCTCTCTCTCCTGACAGACTATCAGGAAGTGTCTGGTGACCTTGTCACCTACATGAACGACACTCTTGAAGTAAGTCGTGAGAATTTCGCCAAGGATTTGAACCTGCAGGCCTTGTTTTCCACACCTGAAAGGGTGTACGTAGAAAATGAGGCGCAGCTCACTAAAGTTTCTCTGGATTTTGCCTCACACGAGGGCGATATCATCACGAGAAACTCTGATGGCCGCTTCACAACCGCTACCTCGTCGCTGGAGTACAACTTCGGCTTCAACGAGGGCGAGCATGTGAGCGCAGAAACCGAGTATCAGTATCTCTCCTATGGAGATACAACTTTTGTATACTCGGCCATTCAGAACATTCGCTTTAACAGAGCGGAAGTTTCTGAAAACACAGCCATCAGCAACGATGAGTTGCAGGTCGTAAACGTAACTCTCTACTTCAATGTAGAGGTGGTGCGTGAAGACCCGCAGGACCGTGGTCGCGAGACCACCGCTCCGGAAATTTACGAAGTAGCCGTTCCTTATGAGCGTGCCCTTCGCAAGGAACTTCCGGAGGATATGATAGAGGGGAGAAGAGCCGAGAACGTTGTTCGTGAAATCGTTGACGCTAACAGCGAGCGTATTTCATGGACAGAGGTGGAGACATGGACTGTTTCTGGTGAAAAGACCAGAACCATCAGTTTCGTGCTTTACCGCCACTTCTCGGAGCCTGCGATGCAGAC
>CALXZI010000022.1 GCA_944393205.1 uncultured Alphaproteobacteria bacterium
CAGCCAACTCGGCCATCTTGTATTCAGGATAAAAAAAACACTGGCAAAAGTCAAGAAATCAAAGGTTATATATCTTTGGTTATCCTCAAGCCTGATAGTTTCTATGAAAATATGAATTAAATCGTATTGTTTACTTTTTTTCTTCATCAGCTTGCTGATGATTGTCAAGAGAATATCCGGTAGCACGTACGGTGCGGATATAATCCGCCCCATATTTATTAAGTGATTTCCGCAAACGCCGAATATGTACATCTACTGTTCGCGATTCCACATAAATATTATCGCCCCATACGGTTTTTAGCAAAATTTCACGGGAAAAAACTTTTCCCGGCGATTCCATCAACATTTTAAGCAACCGAAATTCCGTTGGTCCGAGATGAACATAATTTTCGCCTCTGAAAACTTTTTTAGCAACCAAATCCATATGGATATCTTCAAAAGACAATTCTTTAACCGTAGAGATTTCCGGCGCCCGACGCAAGTTAGCTTTGACCCGCGCCATTAGTTCAGGCACCGAAAACGGTTTGGTAACATAATCATCGGCACCGGCTGACAATCCTTTGATTTTATCTTCTTCCTGTCCCTTTGCCGTCAACATGATAATCGGAATACTTTTAATATCCGGCTTGGAGCGAATAAGTTTGCAAATTTCTACACCCGACAATTCTGGCAACATCCAATCAAGCAAAATCACCGACGGACAATATTTTTCCACTTGGCTCAAGACCCGATTGCCGCGAGATTCAACCACAACCTCATAGCCTTCTTTTTCCAGATTATATTTTAACAACAACGCCAAAGCTTCTTCGTCTTCTACCACCATGATTGTCGTCATTATCTTTCTCCTTATTCATAAAGAAGGCCTCTTACCGCTTTATATTAACGCAAAGCATCCATATTCTTTTTATAATCGCCGCCGGCAAAAACCGCTGTTCCGGCCACCAAAATATCAGCACCTGCCGCTATACATTCCGCCGCCGTCAAAGGGTTAATCCCTCCATCAACCTCTATTTTAATATCGTACCCTTTAATCATTTCTTTAATACGGGAAATTTTTTCAAGCTGTGCCGAAATAAAACTTTGACCGCCAAAACCCGGATTAACCGTCATCACTAATATTTGGTCAATTTTATGAAGCACATAGGCCAAAACCTCTTCCGATGTCGCCGGATTAAGTGAAACGCCGGCTTTTAATCCTAAAGCTTTAATCGCCGTTAATGTCCGATCCAAATGCCGACAAGCTTCTGCGTGTACGGTCAAAATATCAGCACCGGCATCAGCAAACCACTCAAGCATTTTATCCGGATCTTTAACCATCAAATGTACATCAAAATCAAGTTTAACATATGGTCGGATACTTTTAAGCACGGCAGGCCCAAATGTCAAATTTGGCACATAATGTCCATCCATCACATCGCAATGCAGCAAATCGGCGCCTGCCTTTTCCAAAGCCATGACCTCCTCGCGCAACCGCCCGAAATCGGCCGAAAGTATACTGGGTGCAATCAAGACCATTTTAACCCCCTTCTGGTGTGACATATACTTTAGAGTATAAAATAAAAAGCTTAAACTCCGGTAAAATTTTTTTAAAATCTCACAATTGATTTTCAAAAAAACATGCATACCTATAAAAAACAAACACAACTGTAAAAAAGGAGGAACAAATGGCAGAAACCGCACAAAAAATCATCAAAATCAATTTAGCAGAACTCTTGCAAATTTTAAATGAAGCTTATGCCGAAGAATGGTTGGCTTATTATCAATATTGGTTAGGCGCCAAACTTGCTGCCGGACAAATGCGCACGTCAATTTCGGCGGAATTTACAGAGCATGCTAAAGAAGAACTTGAGCATGCGGATATGCTGGCCAATCGGATTATTCAACTAGGCGGCACACCGGTCTTAAACCCTGACGATTGGAGCAAAATAGCAAAGTGCAAATATGAAGCGCCGCAGGAAGAAGATACCATTACACTTGTCACACAAAATTTAGCCTCTGAACGCTGCGCCGTCGGACGCTATCAAAACATTTGTGATTTATGTTTCGGCAAAGATTATGAGACTTTTAGTATATCTGCCCATATCTTAAAAGAAGAACTTGAACATGAACAAGAAATGGAGGATTTCTTAAAAGACATGGATTTGACCAAAAAAATATCATAAACAGAATCAAAATATTAGACTGTTTTATAATCTCCGCCGTATTTCGGAGATTATTTTTAATTGACAAATATATACAAAAATGGCAAAATAAGACAAATTAAATAAAATTTAAGGAGTTTTTTATGCCTGAAGAAATCAAAGTTCAGTTGGTAGATGCTTATGGCAAACCGCTAAAACATCAATTTGCACCGGCAGCCGACAGAGCGCAAATTGCCACCAAAGTATACTATTACTTTTCCACACAGCCGGAAGTGCAAGATTTTTTGACGGAAATTCTCATCAAAACGGTTGATACCCAAATTTCTGATGCAGAAAACCTACAAATCAGTATAGATAGCCAAAAATTTCAAAAAGTTTGTTTGGATTATGCTGCGGAATCAGTTATCAATGCTGCTTTGGATGAAGACTTGTCTAAAGCTTACAGTATGTTGTTGCATTTTTCCGATTTACCTCTTTATCAAAACCTTAATGAAGAAGAGCCGGAAGTGACCGATAAAGAACTTGCAGAGTTAAATGTGCGCCTGACTAACACGCCGGAACTGGTACTTGCTAAAGATGTCTGCGACATTCAATCCGAAATTGCCGGTTTTTTAAATGGTGATTGCCAAAAAAGTATCACTTCATTTCAGGCAAACCGTATTCAAGAAAAATTTGAAGACATAACCCCATTCCTTAACTTTGAGCAACGCGCCGCCGGCTATTACAACATTTCCATTATTCATCGCGCTCTGTTGCTGGAAAAAAATTCGGAAGACATCAATCGTAACAATGCTGAAAAAGATTGTTTAAAAAAGGTGTTAGAATACACGTCTGATTACAAACGTATCAATTATTGCGTTAATCGTCTGGACGATAGTTTCACCGACAAAGGCGTGATACGCGCCGCTTATCGTCGCGCGCTTAAAGTTACGAATATGCCCAATGATTTATACAAAATAAATGTGGCATTGGCTCAATGCTATCTTGATGATTACCGCCCGAGAGTTGGTTTCAAAACTTCTCAACAAAATACCTTGGAAACAGACAAATTGGAAAAAGCCGTATATCATTATCAAGAAGCTTTGCGTTTCGCTAAAAAACCCGAACGGCTTGGCTTGTTGAAAAACATTGCTAAATTGCAGCTCAAACAAAATAAACTGCAGAATTGGACCGAAACAGAAACCTTGATTGCCATGAAATATTTGCAAGCTGAAGAACGTTGCCACGCCTTAATGGAAGTCGCCTCCCGCAACAAAGATTTGCAGCGCGAATATTTGGAACAAGCGCTTAATGAGACAATTCATTCCAAAAAAATTAACAAAGCGCGCAAAAAAATACTCTTACAAAAAATCTCGCATCATCTGCGGTTGATATATACGCAAAATAACGATAAAGAAAATACACAAAAACTGGAAAACATCTTAAAAACATATGCCGTAGAAAATGTGACGCCGATTAACCCGTTGCTTAAATATAAAAAATCATCGCGTCAAAAATAATGTGCTTAAAAAAACCGAACTTCAAAGCTCGGTTTTTTTTATATTCTTATAAATTATCGGTAAATACATTTTTGCGAATATGCTTAATATAAACGGAATAATCTCGGAAAACATCTTCCGTCGCATCATCAAGTTCAAAAACAACAACATGTTCCGAATTTTGCATATAGGGCACAACTTTTTCATCCAAATAATCCAGCAAAATCGTCTCGTTCTCACGCCGATAAAATGTTGCATGATTGCCTCCGTCATATAAGATAAACGGCTTTTCGGGTTCATGCTCACGTTTTTTAATTAAAAAAACCAACGTGCCTTCATGTGTGATAATCACTTGATAATCGTTTTCATGTTCCATTATCTGGCCAAGCTCCTGCCTTTTTTGATTAATTTATCGGCTAAAATTGAAAAACCGGCTTTTATACCGTTTAACGCCACACGCCCGATACCCAACGCCGGCGCTTTGACAAAGGTGTCCGCTAAATTATTTGACCCGCACAAAACGACATCAGCCGCCGTTAAGCCCCATTCGGCCAATTTCAAAGCATAACCTGTTCCCGTCAGCAACCCTGCTCGTACTTTTGTAGATACTTCTTGCCTTTCCATCTGCTCTCTCCTCATTCTGTTTTGATTTTAGCAGAAATAAATATTTTTGTCAATCTCGGATAAAATGTGACGGAAAACAACCATGTCAGCGCTCCAGCTTTTTATATTTTAAGCGGTGCGGCCGACAAGCTTCATCGCCCAAGCGGCGGCGTTTGTCTTTTTCATATTCTTCAAAGTTTCCTTCAAACCATTCCACATGACCTTCATCTTCATAAGCCAAAATATGGGTTGCCAAACGATCCAAAAACCAACGGTCGTGCGAGGTCACCAACACGCACCCCGGATAGTTCATAATGCCTTCTTCCAACGAACGCAATGTATCCACATCCAAATCATTAGTCGGCTCGTCAAGCAAAATAACATTGGCGCCTTTTTTAAGCATTTTTGCCAAATGCACGCGGTTGCGCTCGCCACCCGAAAGCTGGCCGACTTTCTTTTGTTGGTCGGAGCCTTTGAAATTAAACTGTCCGACATAAGCACGCGACGGCATTTGTTTTTTGCCCAGTTCAATAATATCCAACCCGTCAGAAATTTCTTCCCACACGGTTTTATCAGAATTGAGTTCATCGCGTGTTTGATCAACATAACCCAAATCAACCGTTTCGCCGAGTCGTATCTCGCCTTTGTCTGGTTTTTCAGCACCTGTAATCATCTTAAATAAAGTTGTTTTGCCGGCGCCGTTCGGACCAATAATGCCGACAATCGCACCCTTGGGAATTTTAAAAGACAAATCATCAATCAAAATCCGATCGCCGAAAGCCTTACTGATATGATTAGCCTCAATCACCAAATCGCCCAAACGTTCCGTCATCGGAATATTGATATAAGCGTGTGTGATTTTATCTTTCGTTGCCTGCGACAACAATTCGTCATAAGCGTTGATACGTGCTTTTGATTTGGCCTGCCGCGCCTTGGGATTTTTTTGAATCCATTCCAATTCATTGGCCAAAATTTTCTGACGAGCGCTTTCTTCACGAGCCTCTTGCTCCAGACGTTTTTGCTTTTGTTCCAACCATGAGGAATAATTTCCCTCATAAGGAATACCTTGTCCGCGGTCAAGTTCCAATATCCACCCCGTAACATTATCCAAAAAATATCGGTCGTGGGTAACCATCACCACCGTGCCTTTGTAATCTTTCAAATACTGCTCCAACCAAGCAACCGATTCGGCATCCAAATGGTTGGTCGGCTCGTCAAGCAACAACAAATCCGGTTTTTGCAGCAATAAACGACACAAAGCCACACGTCGTTTTTCACCACCGGAAAGTTTGGTAACATTGGCCTCCGCCGGCGGACAACGCAACGCATCCATCGCAATTTGAATTGTGCGTTCCAAATCCCAACCGTTGCAGGCATCAATTTTTTCCTGCAATTCCGCCTGTTTTTCAATCAACGCATTCATTTCTTCGTCGCTCATCGGCTCGGCAAATTTGGCGGAAACTTCTTCAAACTCCTGTAACAGAACGCGTATTTGTCCAACACCGTCCATCACATTTTCCATCACGTTTTTGTTTGGATCAAGCTGTGGTTCTTGCTCAAGATACCCGACCTTAACGCCATCGGCCGCCCAAGCTTCACCGTTAAAATCTTTATCCACACCCGCCATGATTTTCAACAGCGTGGATTTTCCGGCACCGTTAACGCCCAAAACACCGATTTTAGCGCCGGGCAAAAAAGAAAGTGTAATGCCTTTAAACAGTTCTTTACCGCCCGGAAAAACTTTGGTTAAATTCTGCATGACAAAAACATATTGATATGCCGCCATGTATATTGCCTCCTAATAAAAAATTAAAATACTGATGGTTATTTACAGACCGTCTTGCATCTGCCGTTCGCGCAATGCCCGTTGATATGCTGGATCGCTGTGAATTTTACGGGTTTGCTCGGTATAAAGTTTGATATAGCGTTCTCTGGCCTTGGGGTCTTTTTTGTAAACCTGTGTGGCATCATATGCATGCCGCGGTGTAATAACCGTTCCGTCCGGCATCTTAATTGTACCATTACCATAAAGTGTCGCTTTAAAAATTGCCTGTTTGTCAAAAGCATCGGCGATGCCGCGGCAATCATAAAAACCATCTTTAACTTTTGAAATAAAAGCATTGGCTTTATATTCGTTATAAGCTTCCATTCCTTTAGCCTGTTCAGCATCGGATTTCGCTTTTGAAATCATAATTGCACGTGCCAAAAGCTCAAATGTATCATATTTGGAAGCTTCGCAGGCGAGCCCTTGTCCGGACACAGCGCCCAAAGACTGCATTTCTTCAATATAGCTGATTTTTTGCGCCTGAACCGGATTAAAAATCGCGGTTGCCGCCAACATCAAGAACAAAACAAGACTTTTCATAATCACTCCGTATTTTATAAAAACAAACTTATTATAAAAAAAACAAGCAAAAAAGCAACTGATTTAAAATTTTTAATGAAATTATAAAATTTAAGTTGACATTTCAAGTTATTTAGCATAAGTTGCGCTCAACTGTTATGAGAAGGAATCTGAAAAATGAAATGTTACAGCTCTTTAAAATCAAAAAAGACCCGCGACAAAGACTGCAAATTGGTTCGTCGCAAAGGTCGGGTTTATGTTATTAATAAGAAAAACCCGAAAATGAAATGCCGTCAGGGATAATCTTCCGACGTATACTAAAACTCAACTGCAAAACATGATTTAACTCCTTTGTTATGTTAAGCAAAAAAAATCCGTCCGCAACGCGGACGGATTTTTTTCTCTGGCTTACTTTAAGCAATTTCCTTAAGCAAAAGAGACAAATTGGTAATGAACAGTTTTACCGAAATGGCGAGTAAAATGATGCCAAACAATTTTTGCATCACATAAATTACCCCGGGATTCAACACTTTTTCAAACTTTTTAGCCAGTTTGATGACAACATAAACAATAATCATGTTAACCAAAACCGCCAGTAAGATATTAATATCCTCAAATTGCGCGCGAATAGACAATAACGTCGTCATGGAACCGGCACCGACAATTAAAGGAAAAACAATCGGTGTGATCGTCGCATCTTTAGGCAGATCCGGACTGTCCCGAAAAATCTGAATATCCAAAATCATTTCCAAGGCCATAACAAAAATAATGATGGAGCCGGCCACGGCAAAAGAAGATATATCCAAATTAAACAATCTTAAAAAAGCTTCTCCGACATAAAAAAAGCCAATAAAAGCAATCAAAGAAATGACGCTGGCGCGCAAAGCGCTGACGTTTTTGCCTTTTTTACGCAAAGCAATAATAATCGGCGTGTTTCCGAAAATATCAATAATGGCAAACAATACGACAAAAGCGCTTAAAAACTCTCGCAAATCAAGATGTCCAAACATTTTAACCCCTTTCTAAACAGTTATTCGGCTTCGTTCTAGCACGACTTATCCGACAGTCAACAGATATTTACAAATATCTGCAAAAAAAGACTTGAAAAAAGCTTATTTAAATGTATAAATCAAGTCTGTCTCGCAAATCTTGGCGGGGTGCGCCGCTTGCCGAGACATAAACCCTCGCACAAGTCCGCCTCTCATATATTTTTAAGAGGGTCTGGCATTTATTTGAAAAATATAATATATAATGGAAAACACAGAATTTAAAGCTCCTGAAACCACTGAAAATTTTGAAGAATTGTTAAATGAACAATTCGGCGACAAAGGCATTGTCGGCTCGGTCGTTAAAGGAACAATTGTTAATTTGAGTGATGATTATGCCACCGTTGATGTCGGCTTAAAATCCGAAGGCCGTATTCCGTTGCGCGAATTCGGTCAGAATCCGGAATTAAAAGTCGGTGATCAGATTGAAGTTTTGGTTGATCGTTACGAAGACAAAGACGGCAACATTGTTCTTTCCCGTGAAAAAGCCCGCCGTGAAGAAGCTTGGGCTGAACTGGAAGCCTCAATGAATGCCGGCCAGCGCGTCAACGGTATTATCTTTGGCCGTGTCAAAGGTGGCTTTACCGTTGATTTGAACGGCGCCATCGCTTTTCTGCCCGGTTCACAGATTGATATCCGCCCAATTCGCGATATCACGCCGCTGATGGGCATCTCTCAACCTTTTCAAATTTTGAAAATGGATCGCATTAGAGGCAACATCGTTGTTTCACGCCGCGTTGTTTTGGAAGAAACCAGAGCTGAAGCTCGTGCAGAATTGATTGATACCATCAAAGAAGGCGCCATATTGGAAGGTATTGTCAAAAACATTACCGATTATGGTGCATTCATTGATTTGGGCGGTGTTGATGGATTGTTACACGTCACTGATATTTCATGGAAACGCATCAATCATCCGGCTGAAGTTTTGTCTGTCGGCCAAACTGTAAAAGTACAGGTTATCAAGTTCAATGAAGATACACAAAGAATCAGCCTCGGTATGAAACAGCTTGAAAATGACCCGTGGCAATCTGTCGCTGATAAATACAAAGTCGGCGAAGTCTATACCGGTAAAGTGACCAACATCACTGATTACGGTGCGTTTGTTGAACTGGAAGACGGTATTGAAGGTTTGGTACACGTTTCCGAAATGAGTTGGACGCGTAAAAACGTTCATCCTGGAAAAATTGTTTCTACCTCACAGGAAGTTCAGGTCAGAGTTTTGGAGGTTGATCCCGAAAAGAGAAGAATCAGCCTCGGCATCAAGCAATGCACACCGAATCCGTGGGCTGCCTATGTTGAAGAACATCCGGTCGGCTCTATCATTGAAGGTAAAATCAAAAACATTACCGAATTCGGTTTGTTTGTCGGTTTAACCGATGAGATTGACGGTATGATTCACCTCTCCGACATTGCTTGGGGTAAATCCGGTGAAGAAGCCGTTAAAGATTATACCAAAGGTCAGGACATTACAGCCAAAATCTTGGATGTTGATGTTGAAAAAGAACGCATCAGCTTGGGCATCAAACAATTAGCCGAAAACAACGCAGCTTTAGCTTTGGAAAACCTGAAAAAAGGCGATGTGGTTAAAGCAGTTGTTATCAGCACTGATGATAAAGGCGTTAATGTGGAAGTAGAAGGCATTGCCGCCACTATCAAAAAAGCTGACTTGTCCAAAGATAAAAACGCGCAAAATCCCGAAGATTATCACGAGGGTCAAGTTTTGGAAGCAAAACTTACTTCCGTTGATAAGAAAAACGGCAAACTTGGCGTTTCCATCAAAGCTTTGGAAATTGAAGAAGAGAAGAAGGCTCTGGAAGAATATTCTGCAGCCAACTCTTCCGGCTCTTCTTTAGGTGACGCGTTGGGTGAAGCCTTAAAGAAAAATGCTTCTTAATCTATAAGAAGACCTTACAAAAACACCTTGCTATCGGCAGGGTGTTTTTTTTGCGCCATATCTCAAATGCTGTTGAAACCCCTTGACAAAATTTGCTTTTAAGATATTTTTTTATTGATAGCATATTTTTGTTAAATTTTTAAAATTTTAAGAATCATGAAAAAATTTATTATTCTGGCGATGTGTACAATGTTTTGTATGCTCGCTGCTTCCTGTGGCAAGAAAAAACAGGAAACCGACCCCGCGCCCAAGCCTAAAACCGAAGTTTATCAACCAAGGCATGTACGTGTTGAGGTAGATCTTAAAAACATTAAAACCTACAACTATTTTAGTGCGCCCATGAGCACGCCGGCAAAAAGCTACACCGTTGCTTACAATACCAAGGTTCCATATGCGCAACCGATTGAAATAAAATACACCTACGCCAACGGTGATACATACACTTATTTCATTCCTGATGATTTTGGGCTTTGGGAAAATGAAGCCGGACGCTTACGCGTCGTCACAGATACCGACGGAACGGTATGGCTGCAAGGACAAACAAAAGCCGGAAAATTCTGCGAATTTGTATTTTATGGACACCCGCAGTACAATGGCATAAAGATTACACCAAATTCTTATCGTAATCTTCCTTCCGGTGAAATAAAATACCGCAAATAAAACCATTTCAGCAACTCCCGCATTTTCATTTTGCGGGAGTCTGATTTTTAAATTTACGGACGCCATGCATCTGGAATATGTTTTACATAAAAAGGAAAACAAACCAACACGGCATCAAACCGTATATGATACGTTTCATATTGAGGATGTTCCTGCAAAAAACAAGCCGCCGATTGTATCAACCGTTGCCGTTGTTGGTGCTTAATCGCATAAGCGGCTTTTTCTGGATTCTGACGGCTTTTAACTTCGGCAAATACTAAAGTTTTACCGCGATTCGCAATGATATCAACCTCGCCGGCGGCATATTGCCTAAAAGTATAATTTTGGTATAAAATACGATATCCGTGCAACCGAAGATACCATCGCGCCAAAAATTCCGCCCGTTTGCCGCGCTGCTTAAAAATATCAACAAAATTCTTCAACCATAACTTCATTTTTTCAGCTCCAACGCCGCGGCATAAACTTCATTACGGTTGCATCCGGACATTTCGGCTACTTCTTTGACCGCTGATTTCAGACTCATAACCGGTAATCTTTTTTTAAGCTCATTTTTAATATCCAAAGAAAAATTTGATGATTCGCAAGGTGGCGCAATCATCAAAACAATCTCGCCTTTGGGCGGATTTTTTTCAAAATAAACAGCCAATTCAGCGCAGGTTCCGTTACGACATTCTTCATAAATCTTGGTAATTTCACGCGCCACCGCCGCCTCACGCATTTCAAAAATTTCAGCACCGGTTTGCAGTGTTTTAACAAGTCGTGGAGCTGTTTCATAAAAAATCAAAGTTGTGTTGATATCTTTTAATTCTTCAAACAAATCTTTACGTGCTTTATCTTTATTCGGAATAAAACCGGCAAACATAAACCGATTGGACGGCAACCCCGAAAGCTGCAAAGCGGAAATAACGGCCGACGCCCCCGGAACAACACAAAGTGGAAGATTGTGTGCCCGACAATAGCGTACCAACTTATACCCCGGATCAGAAATCAAAGGCGAACCGGCATCACTGACAAGTGCCACCGCTTTCCCGTTTTGAATCAAAGCTGCGATATCCGGTGCTTTAGCCTCTTCGTTATGATCTTCATAACAAATAAAAGTTTTGTTAAGTGGCAAATCCAATAATGAAAAAAGTTTGCGTGCAACGCGCGTATCCTCACACGCAACAACATCAACATTGCACAAAACATCAAGCGCTCGTTGAGAAATATCCTTTAAATTGCCGATAGGTGTCGCCACAATATATAAACCGTAATTTAACATCTTATATCTCTTTACATCAGAGGTTTTTTAGTCTAAATATTTTATAGATGAATTGTTTTATATTTTGGGAAAAATTGCAAGTGTTAAAAAAACTGGGTGTTTTATTTTTAATTTTTCTTCTGACCTCTTGCGGCGTATCCGAACGCAACCGGATTTCCATGCGTGGCGGCAGTTGGGATACCAGTCGGGGATATCCGGCCGACGTTTCGTTTTTCACTTCGGAAAATAACTTTAAGGTTGCCATGCTCTTGCCATTAAGCGGCAAAGGAGCATCTTATGGCCAAGGATTAAAAAACGCCGCAATGATGGCCGTGGAAGATGCCGACAATTCCCGTTTGATTATTAGCTTTTACGACACACAAAGCACATCAGATGGCGCAGAATCTGCCGTTTTAGAAGCTGCGCGCGACAATAACCGACTCATTTTGGGACCGCTGACAGCCGCTGAAGTCTCTGCCGTCAGCCGAACGGCAAAATCAAAAGGCATTCCCGTTATTTCTTTTTCAACATCACCTGAAGTTTTGCAAGAAGGTGTTTACACTCTTGGTCTTTTAGGCGATGAACAAATTGAAAGAATTGTTTCTTTTTCTGCCCAACAGGGTCGGCAAAAAATTGCTTTATTAATACCGGATACCGATTCGGGGCTGAATTTGGCCAAAGCGGCTTTCAAATCAGCATCCCGCCACGGCGCTGAAATTGTCAAAGTCGGTTTTTATCCGCCGGAAACATTGGATTTTGCTGAAATTGTCAAGGCCATCAGCGATTATGATTTACGTTCGGAAGATATAAACAAACAAAAATATTTGTTAGAACAAGAAGCAAAAAACGGCAATAAAGAGGCCGAAAAAAAGCTGAAACTCTTAAAAACCGTCTATACCACCGGAGAGGTTGATTTTGATGCCATACTTATTCCTGAAACAGGAAGCCGGCTAAAATCTGCCGTTTCCATGTTTGGTTATTACGATGTCAGCTATCCGAACGTGTTGTTTTTAGGAACTTCCGTCTGGGAAAGCACCAACCTGTCTAAAGAGACAACGCTTTACCATAGTGTTTATCCAGTTTTATCGCGCATTCATAACAATTATTTCAATGATAAATACGAGAGTTATTTTGGCGCCAAACCAAACCAGTTGTTTAGTTTTGCCTATGATGGCGTTGCTTTAGCCTCGGCGCTTGCCCGTAAAAAAACCGAAAACTTGGAACAAAACATAACCGACGCGGACGGTTATATTGGCATCAACGGCGCTTTCCGCATTTTTAACGACGGTAGCAATCAACATAGTTTGAACATTATGGAAATAACATCTTCCGGTCCGCAACTCATTGATTCTGCCGACAAAAACTTTAATACACAGCCAATTTCCGCCATGCCCTCGGCTGTGCCGCTTGAAATGCCCAAAATATATGGCAAAGACCAACATCTGGCTGAAAAACTTTTGTTTGGCCGATCACAAGATTCCTTTAATGGTTTTATTTTCCGCGGCAGTTGGTGATTTTTGGGGCCTTTTGATGTGTTGATAGTTCAATTTTTTGCTTGAAAATCAGGTTGATTTTCACAATATTAAAGATAGACTTTTTGCTGAAGGGCAAAAGACCGACTTTACCGCCAACCCGGTCAGGTTCGGAAGGAAGCAGCCGTAACGGATAAATCGGGGTTTTTGTCCCTTCGCCCTATTATAGAGAAAATGATGGCTGAAGAAGAAAACAATCAAGAACAATATGTTGTGCTTGCCCGCAAATACCGCCCGCAAACGTTTGAAGATTTGCTTGGGCAGGACGCTTTGGTGCAAACTTTGACCAACGCCATCAAAAACAACCGCCTGCACCATGCCTATATTTTAACTGGTATTCGCGGTGTTGGCAAGACCACCACAGCCCGCTTGATTGCCCGTGCTTTAAACTGCACCGGTTTAGACGGTAAAAGCGGTCCGACCATCCATCCCTGCGGCGTGTGTGAAAACTGCAAAGCGATTGCTTCCGGCCGTCATATAGACGTCATGGAGCTTGATGCGGCCTCCCGTACCGGTGTTGACGATATTCGCGAACTTCTAGACGGTGTCCGTTATAAACCGACCAATGCGCGTTACAAAATATATATTATTGATGAAGTCCACATGCTTTCCAAGGGCGCTTTCAACGCTTTATTAAAAACTTTGGAAGAACCGCCGGCGCATGTTAAATTTATTTTTGCAACCACGGAAATCCGCAAAGTTCCGGTTACAATTCTTTCGCGTTGTCAACGCTTTGATTTACAGCGCCTAACAATTGAAACTCTTTTAAAACTTTTTCATAAAGTTTTGAACGCTGAAAATATTGCTGCTGATGAAGAAGCTTTAGAAATGGTGGCGCGTGCGGCTGACGGTTCGGCTCGTGACGGTTTGTCCATGCTGGATCAAGCCATTGTTTTAGGCAACGGCAAAATCAAAACCGAAACCGTCATTGAAATGATTGGTTTGGCTGACCGAAGTAAAACACTTGATTTGTTTGAAAAGTTAACACAAGGCGACATTCCTGTGGTTTTAAAAAATTTAGCCGAACAATATAAAAACGGAGCCAATCCGTTGGTAATTTTACAAGATTTGATTAATATCACCCATATGTTGGCTAAAGTCAAAATTGTCCCCGACTCATTAAATGCCGAAACAATGGGTGAAAACGAGCGCAATTTATGCGAAAAGCTAGCCGGAAGTCTTTCCATAGCGGCCTTATCCCGTATGTGGCAAATGCTTATAAAAGGTTTAAGCGAATTAAGCAATGCACCTTCCGCACTAGATGCTCTGGAGATGATTTTGATTCGGGTGGCCTATTCTGCCGGCATGCCAACTCCCTCTGAACTTTTAGATGAGGTAAAAAAAAACTCTAACATCAGCATAAAACCGCTGCAACCTGCAATTTTACAAGCAAAATCCACTGATAAACCGACAAAAAACAATACAACCGCCGCCTCACCTGCCATAAACAATATGCCGGAAAAAGCAACAACGAGCATTCCCCCTGAAATCAAAGACTGCTCTTTTTCCAGAATAGAAGAATTTGCTACATATTTGGAAGAACATAAAAAAATGCTCTTGCTTTATGCTTTAAAAAATGATGTTTCAGTGGAAGAATTTGGCAACGGCAGACTCAAAATGGCGGTATCGGATAAAATTCAACCAGATTTTGTACTCAACTTGCAAAAAGCTTTAAGCGAAGCCTCCGGCCGCGGTTGGCAGATTGAAATTCGCCGCGGGCCATTGGGCGAAACCTTGGCCGACAAAGAAAAAGCCGCCCTAGAGCAAGACAAGCGCAGCATTTCTGAATATCCGCTGGTCAAGGCAATATTAAACGAATTTAAGGGCGCCCGAATTGATACCGTCACCCGCAAGACAAATCTTCCGGAAACGGATAAAACAGACGATTCGGATGATAATAACATACCAACCACAACTGAAGATGAGGATGAATAAACAATGATGAACATTCAAGGTTTAATGAAACAAGCGCAAATGATGCAAAAAAAGATGCAAGAAACTCAAAACCGTTTAGGTGACGAAGAACGTGAGGGCACAAGCGGCGGCGGGTTAGTCAAAATCACCTTAAACGGCCGCTCGGAAATGAAAAAAATCTCCCTTGACAAATCACTAATTGTTGCTGATGAAAGCGATGTTTTGGAAGATTTGATTATGGCAGCTTATAATGATGCCCACCAAAAAATTGAAGCCATGCAGGAAGAAGGCTTAAAAGAAGCAACCGGTGGCTTAAACTTTGGCGGTTTGAAAATTCCGTTTTAGCCTTAAGGACAAACAAAGTGGCCGGAAAAGAAATTGAAAAACTGATTAAGGCAGTTGCCAAACTGCCGGCATTAGGGACGCGTTCTGCCCGTAGGATTGTGCTACAACTTTTAAAAAAGCGCGACGAACAACTTTTGCCGCTGATTGCCGCTTTGCAGGATGTGGCGCAAAATATCAAAACCTGCGAAACGTGTGGCAACTTTGACACGCAATCGCCCTGCTCCATATGTTCTTCTGCATCCCGTGACGGTAAAACATTGTGCGTGGTGCAAGACGTCGCGGATTTATGGGCGATGGAACGTGTTGGCTTTTATAAAGGAAAATATCATGTCTTGGGTGGCGTTCTTTCTGCTCTGGAGGGCATCACACCGGAAGATTTGAATATGGAAAACCTCCCCGCCCGCATTAAAGATGAACAAATTGAAGAGGTGATACTGGCGCTTCCGGCAACCGTGGACGGACAAATCACGACACATTATTTATTAAGCCGATTAAAAGATATGCCGGTCAAAATAACCACTTTGGCGCAAGGCATACCGGTCGGCGCGGAATTGGATTATATGGACGATGGCACCATCCAATTAGCGCTTAATTCTCGTAAACCGCTTTAAACTTCGCGGCAACAACTGTTTTACAGGCCTTTTCTTAAAAAAGCATTCTGAATAATCGCAAAAAAATAAAAAAACACTTGCGAATTATAAAAAAAGATACTAGAAAGAGGGGCATGGATAGATGGCCGAGTGGTCTAAGGCGCACGATTGGAAATCGTGTGTACCTCCAAAGGGTACCGTGAGTTCGAATCTCACTCTATCCGCCATTTATAACAAAACCCCTGTTTTAAAGCAGGGGTTTTGGTGTAAGTAATAGACGTACATCTGATTAATAAATAAAGTTTTTTCAATTTTAAATTCTGCTTGAAAAATACAAAAAAGGGTGCTGTGAAGCACCCCGAAAACCTGTTTTTCAGAACATTTTCGCCAGCTCTTCCTTGCTGTAATACGGTGCTTGACCGTATATGCAACAGGTAAAAGGTTGCGAAAATATTTCATTAGCGACCTCTTGCACGTTACGTGCACTTACTCTCCATGTGGAGATAATTCTATCGCTAATATCATACATTCTTCCGTGTTTTAAGATCTGCCATGCGATCTCCACGGCAGATGCTTCTCGCTGGCCGAACTTAAATAATTTGTCGGCCATCGCCTCGTTGCGGGCGCTTTCCATACGCCTGTCAGTCGCATAGGTCTCCTTCAAACGCTTAATATTATATGCAATAATATCAAGCATCTTATTGACCTTCGTGCTATCAGCACATTCTGCGGCAATCCGAAGCGTCCGGCAACCATAATAACCGGCAATTTTCAGCTCGGTTGTTACTTCAAGTCCCTCATTGGCGAAGCTGCGATCAAGCCTGTTGGCCAAGATGGACATAAGCACATTGGCTTCAGCCCCTCTCTCCAGAGAGGTCACATCCCAACCGACCAACACTCGGCTGAACAACGGTTTTTCAGAAGCAAGAACCGCATAACCTCCCGTATATTCAGGAAGTTCTACTTTTTGATCTTCGCCTACGGGCAAATCGGCAATGTTTTGCATAATTGCCTCAAAGATACCTTGCTCCTCGCCCTTTCCGCTAAAAGTTATAACCAGATTCTTGCCGGTATAATAACTTTTGTGCAGATGCTGCAAATCTTCAAGCGTAATGCTTAAAAGCGAGCGGATGTAGGCTTCCGTATCCCACACCTGATTACCGTGAAACGCCGTGTGCTTATATAAAAGTTTCAGCTGACGGCGCGGCAGGACATTCCTGTCCCGCGTGTGACGGATAATATCCGAGACGGCCTCGTTTAAAAGCTCATCGGATAAAACCGGTTTAATCATCAGACCCAACAGTTCGGCCACTTTTTCGGGAATTTCTTTTTCCGAAGCACCTCCTGTCAGATACGATGTGATTGTTCCACCGTAAACGGTCTGCACATTCGGATTCTGCAACATCAGAATCTTTTCATAAACTGAAGCAATTCCGAGCTTGGGTTCGTTAATGTGTCCCAGTTTTACAGTTGCGGCGATGGTAAAACCATCATTACCTCTCACGTCTGCTACGACGGTTGCGCCGTGAGTCAGACTAGCTTTCATTTTCTTTACCATAATTATAAATAAAATTAAAAATTAAAATTGGTCTTTTAAAATATTCCTTTAAAAATTTTTGTCAACCCAAAAGTCGCAATAAATTTTATTTTTTTATGTTTTTTTGGCAATTTTTAAAAATATATCAAAAATCAGCGCCTTTTTTGCTTGAAAGTACGCAAAAAAGACATATTGTTCATACATAAGGAGAAAGAATATGGTAGATTCATTCATAAAAGCGGTTTCAAAACGCCGCTCTGTTTATCAACTCGGCCACGAGTCGGTTATCCCCGATTCTGATTTAATCAAAAAATTGGAAGAAATTATCCAAAACACGCCTAGTGCATTCAACGCACAATCGGCTCGTATGGTATTGCTCTTAAAAGAAAACCATCAAGAACTCTGGAATATCGTCGGAAAAACCTTAAAAAACATCGTGCCGGCCGATAAGTTTCCGGCAACAGAAAGCAAAATCAAAACATTCGCCAATGCTTACGCGACAATACTTTATTTTGAAGAAGAAGCAACCATACAAAAATTACAACAGGACTTTCCTTTATATAAGGATAGTTTTCCGATTTGGAGCGAACAAGCAAACGGTATGCTCCAATTTGCCGTTTGGACGATGTTGGCTGAACAAAACATCGGCGCCAGCCTGCAACATTATAACCCGCTCATTGATAACGCCGTCAAACAAAAATGGCATCTGCCGCAAAGCTGGAAATTGATTGCACAAATGCCTTTTGGAAACATTACGACACCACCCGGAAATAAAAATTTCCTGCCGATTACAGAGCGTTTCAAAATTTTTGCTTAAAAAAAGCCCCTTTTGTTTGACAACAAAAGGGGCTTTTTTTTTAATTTAGACCTCCGGAACCGAGGCTTTTGTACGCTTTTCTTCACTGACCGGTATTTCGTTGTTGCGGTCAATTTTTTTACCGGCCAAAACAGCTTTGATTTCATCACCGGTTAAGGTTTCATATTCAATCAAAGCTTCGGCCAAAGTTTCCCAATCTTTGCGTTTTTCTTTTAAAATTTGGGTGGCATTATGATAGCCGTCAAGCACCAAACGCTTGATTTCAGCATCTACCAGCCGTGCCGTTTCATCGCTCATATTCTTGTTTTGCGTTACGGCGCGACCCAAAAAGACTTCGCCGGAATTTTCCGAATATAAAACCGGTCCCAACGTATCGCTCATGCCCCACTCGGTAACCATAGAACGCGCCAAATTGGTGGCGGCATTAATATCCGCCGACGCTCCCGATGTAACTTGATCATAGCCGAATTTCAATTCTTCGGCCACCCGACCACCCATTAAAATGGTCAATCTTGAAAGCATTTTAGCACGAGTGTAAGAATATTGGTCTTTTTCCGGAAGCTGCTGAACCATACCCAAAGCGCGTCCTCTGGGAATAATCGTCGCTTTGTGAATTGGGTCGGTTTCCTTGACATTAAGAGAACAAATGGCGTGACCGGCTTCGTGATATGCCGTCAGCATTTTTTCTTTTTCATCCATGGCCATGGATTTGCGTTCGTTGCCCATCAACACTTTGTCTTTAGCCTCATCGAAATCCTGCGCGGTTACTTTACGCTTGTTCTTGCGCGCCGCCAACAAAGCCGCCTCATTAACCAAATTGGCCAAATCAGCGCCGGAAAAGCCCGGCGTGCCGCGAGCCACTACCGCCAGATTAACATCTTTGGCCAACGGAACTTTACGAACATGAACTTTCAAAATTTCTTCACGACCTTTAATGTCCGGATTGCTGACCGTTACCTGCCGGTCAAAACGCCCCGGCCGTAAAAGCGCCGGGTCCAGAACATCGGGTCGGTTGGTGGCGGCAATCAAGATTACATTTTCATTTTCATCAAAGCCGTCCATTTCCACCAACAGTTGGTTTAAGGTTTGTTCCCGTTCGTCGTTGCCGCCGCCCAAACCGGCGCCGCGATGCCGCCCGACGGCGTCAATCTCGTCAATAAACAACAGGCAAGGCGCATTTTTCTTGGCTTGGGCAAACATGTCGCGTACGCGCGACGCCCCGACGCCGACAAACATTTCCACAAAATCCGAACCGGAAATGGAAAAAAACGGCACATCAGCCTCACCGGCAACGGCTTTTGCCAACAAGGTTTTACCGGTGCCCGGAGGGCCTACCAACAAAACACCTTTCGGGATTCTGCCGCCCAAACGCGAAAATTTTTGCGGATCTTTTAAGAAATCAACAACTTCTTCCAACTCTTGTTTGGATTCATCAGCGCCGGCGACATCGGCAAAAGTAACTTTTTTGTTGTTTTCCACCAATCGGGCGCGCGATTTGCCAAAGCTCAAAGCCTTGTTGTTGCCGGAGTTGGCCTGACGCATAAAGAAAATCCAGACGCCGACCAAAAGCAGCATCGGAAACCACGAAATAACAATGCCCCAAAACGTGCTGCCGGAAGTATCAATCGGCTTTGCCGTTACTCTCACGCCATTTTGACGCAATGTTTCAATCATGGTCGGGTCGTTGGGCGCATAAGTATAAAACTCCCGTCCGTCAACTGTCGTCCCATAGACATCGGGGCCGGAAACCGTAACTTCAACAATCTTTTTGTTTTCGGCTTCGTTCATAAAATCCGAAAACGCCAAGGTGTCCGTATTGGCATTTTGACGTTTCGTGCCAACCGCACTTAAAAAAGAAGTCAGGACAAAAAAGATTAAAACCCAAACAAGAAAATTTCTACCAAATTTCATTAAACAAATCCTTTAAGTTTATTTTCTTTTTCCATATATAAGGTGTTTTGTAAGAAAACTCAAGAGCGTTTGTCGGTTGGCACACTTTAGCGGATTTAAGCATTACGCAGCTTGAAAACGCCGTTTTCATAACCTTGAATTGTTTTGTCGGTATCCGCCCTTTCCAGCCGGCATTCGGCATACGCCACATATTCTTTTTCGCGCTCAATCCCCAGATAATGGCGACCGAGCTTTTTGGCCGCGACGGCAGTGGTGCCCGACCCCAAAAACGGGTCAAAAACCAAATCTCCGGGATTGCTGGAAGCCAATATCAGTTTGGCAATAAGT
>CALXZI010000023.1 GCA_944393205.1 uncultured Alphaproteobacteria bacterium
CCGCATACAGTTTTTATAGATCCGCCGGCCGATATCCGTTGCCGGAACTTTTTTATCATAAATATTGTCAAGCTCCTGTTTCCAAGCATTGAGCAGTTCTTTTTTTTCATTTTCCGGCAAATTACCATCCACGACATTGTCAATGTGCCGACAAAAAGCATAAAGTGTATAAATTGCCTCCCGTTGCGCTTTGGGAAGCCCACGCACGCACCAAAACAACGTCGCTTGTGATTTTCTGACCAGTTTACCAATAGAGCTCATTTATATTCCTTTAAATAGCCCGCCCGCCGCGGATACATTGCTATAACATATACCAACAATCATATTTAGTCAATGAAAGTTTATTTATAAAACACAATATGCTAGACGCATTTAATGCCGTCAAGCCATGCTTCCAAATCCGTCAATGCCCGTTGGCAATATGCTTCTTTGCGTTCCATTCCTTTTAATTTACGATATCTTCCTTTTGCCGTTACTTGCACCGGCAAATCCGGAAACAATCCGAAATTAATATTCATTGGTTGATAATGTTCAATATCGGTTGTATCGGATAAATGTGCCAACATAGAACCAAACGCTGTTGTTCTTGGGGGTAAAACCGGTTTTTCATCTTGTGTCAACATGGATGCAAAATAACCGGCCATCAATCCAATCGCGGCGCTTTCAACATATCCTTCACAACCGGTAATTTGTCCGGCAAACATAATATTAAGATGTTTTTTTAAACGCAAAAACTCATCCAGCAACAACGGACTTTTAATAAAAGTATTTTTATGAATACCTCCCAATCTGGCAAATTCAGCATTTTCCAACCCCGGAATCATTTTGAAAATTCGCTGTTGTTCGCCGTATTTAAGCTTTGTCTGGAAGCCGACGACATTTCTTAAAGTATCTTCCTTATTGTCTTGCCGCAGCTGCACCACCGCATAAGGTTTTTCATGACTGTGCGGATTAGTTAGCCCGACCGGTTTCATCGGACCGAACATCAGCGTATCGCGGCCACGTTCGGCCATCACTTCAATCGGCAGACAACCGTCAAAATACTGTGGCGTTTCAAAACTATGAAAATCCACTTTTTCAGCCTGCAATAACGCATCAACAAACCGATAATATTGTTCCTTATTAAGCGGACAATTGATATAATCCCGACTGTCGCCTTTGTCATAACGCGATTGATACCAAGCTTTAGAAAAATCAATGCTTTCGGTATATATTACCGGCGCAATGGCATCGTAAAAAGATAAAGTTTCACCATCAATTAATTTTAAGATTTCCGCCGCCAAGGCCTCGGAGGTCAGGGGTCCACTGGCAATAATCGTCAAATCGGCATCATCTATCGGTAATTTTGTAATTTCTTGGGTTATGATATTAATATTTTTCTGTCCGCGTATTTTTTCGGTAATATAAGCGGCAAAAGCCTGACGATCAACAGCCAGTGTCCCGCCGGCCGGAACCTGTGTTTGTGCCGCCGCTTCCATAATAAGCGAACCGACGCGACGCATTTCTTCATGCAACAACCCCACCGCATTGTGTTCATAATCATCCGAACGCAAAGAATTTGAACATACCAACTCGGCAAAATCCAGATTTTTATGAGCCGGTGAAAACTTTAAAGGTTTCATCTCGTAAAGATTAACTTTTATGCCGCGAAGTGCCAACTGCCATGCTGCTTCACTGCCGGCCAACCCCGCACCGATAACATTAACCGTGTTTTTTTCCATTTTATTCGTCTCTCAAATTATTTTAAAAATATACTGATTTTTAGCGTTCTCTTGCAGAAATGTAAACAAAAATCGCCATCTGGCATTAAACTTTTTTTAAGCCTATTGCCCTTATAATGCACAAATAAAATATTCAGGAACGGATAATGAAAAAACTTATTCTGCTTTTGCTATTTTTTCCGACGGTTGCCTTAAGCGCCGAAGACAAGGTATTGCCTCTTAATTTGCAAACCGGCTCTCAAACTGAAACCGTAGAAGAACAAAACTCCAAACCGTTGATGGATGAGGAAGATTTAAACTTTGACCAACCGCTTGATGCTTTCGGTGAACCGGTCAATTTTGACGCAGATACCAAAGTTCCGATTTTTAATCAACCTTCGCAAAATAAAAATGAACTAAAAGTAAACACCCGTCAATCTCTGACTGACAACATCCGTAAAAACGCACCGGAAGAAATTCAAGAAGAACAATCACAAAGCGGTACAACCAGCTGGGTTGGACAACTTATATCTTCTGCCAAGGAAAATTTTCAAAATTCCGAATCAAAGACAAACCCTTTAGCTGATATGCTTGAACAAAGCCAAGTCCAAAATCGCCGTTCTAATGCTTCCGTATTTGATATTTCCGGCGTAATGTTGCGGATGTCGTATAAACAAGCCGAGGAGGCTTTAACCAAACGTGGCTACAAAAAAACGATGCAAAAAATGGATATCCCGAATTTTATCCGTTGGCGTAATGAGGAAAAATGCCGCAATCAAGGCATTGTCGGTTATGAACGTCTTGAAAACTGCGTTATCCGTTTGGCTAACAAAGAACATTATCAATTTATTTCGCAAGCCGGTTTCAGCAAATTTGATACTAAAGAAACCGTCCATATATATTTAACAAGCACATTTACCAACAACAAAATTTATAAAATCACTTATCGTTCCGAGGCCGCCAATAACACCGGAAACAGTCCGAAGGCTATATACCTGCGCAACATAAAAGTTTACGATTTTTGGAAAAAAATCAACCAAAAATACGGCGTTCCTGACAATCAACAAGATGTCATCTGGGGTTTGGGCGGCAACAAACCTTATATGCGTGCCGCCACCGGATTTTTGCTTTTAGAAGATAATATGCTTCGCGAATTAGATTACACGCGGATGTCCCGTGAAGATCAACGCTTTATGAATACGGATTTATATACTTTTTAGGAAATCAAATATGTCTGATAATCTACTCCCTTGCTCTGTCACCGAACTCGTTTGCACCCGTTTAAGTCATGACATCATCGGCAATATCGGTGCGGTTGCCAACGCGGTGGAAATCATGGATGATGACCCCGAAAGCATTACCGATATCAAGCCGATTTTGCAAATAAGTGCGCAGACTTTGTCCGCCCGTCTAAAATTTTTTCGTTTGGCTTTCGGCTTAAGCAACGCCGCCCCAAAGAATATAGCAGAAATTGAAAAAATATGCACCGATTACCTTTCTACCATCGGTAGTCGGCAAACGCCGATAACCATGACGGCTACTCTTAAAACAGCAGCCTTGTATAAAGTTGTGATGCTGGGTATCATGTCCATGGCTGATGTTTTTATTCGCGGCGGCACACTCATCGTTGACGAAAAAGAAAACGGTTTAACCGTCACAGCGGAATCTGCCGCTCCGCTTTCTGCTGGTAAGCTACAAACGTTGCAAGACACCATCAACGGAAAATTTCCGGAAGATAATCCATCGCAGACGGCTGCCCTAATATATTTGATGTGTTTTTTGCAAGAAACTGCCGTTAAAATCACTTTAAATTTTAGCGAGCAACGGGCGGTTTTGCGGATTGCGTAAGCCATCTATCCCAAACCATTCCATTAATCAAAAGATCTTTAACCAACGGTTTGGCAGCACCTTTGTATGTAAATATCATTTCAATTTTCACATTGTTCAGCCTTAATTGACGGTCAACTTTTTGGGCATCAAACTCTGGCAAATAATATCGGTACGAACGTCCGAAACGTTCCGTCGGACACCGATTATCAGCAAATTGACGGCAATCAGTCAAACTCCAATCGGGTTGCAGATGGAGATAGTGGCCGGATAACAAATCTCGCGGATCATATCCAGACATTCGTATGACAACTGTTTGTTCGGCATGGAGCGCATATTCAATGCTTCCCAACCAAAAAAACAAAAACAAAACCGGCAATACTAAAAAAGCACCTAAAATATATTTTTGCTTCATATCATTATTCCTTTTGCAAACGTTTACGTAGTTTGGAAGCCGCCAACATCAATAACAAAAGCACGATTCCCGACGCTATTAACCCGATGCCGGTTTGCATCAGGCTTCCCCAGAAATCAACATATATCAAAAAAATGCGCAATGCCGACAACACAAAAACCAAATGGAACAAACGCCAAAAACGGTTTTGATAAGCATATACGCCGGCCAAAATCAGAAGCGCAAAAGACAAGATGAACGATAACGGCAACAAACCGCCAATAAATATAATAAGCATTAAAATCGGAATATAAAACGGCCGATGCCTTTTGGTTTCCAAATAAAAAGACACAGCAATCATCATGGCAGCCATCAATACCAAAACAGCACCCAACAACCCATCCACATGATAAGGCATAAGCGAAGTCAACAAGAAATTTCGTTCTATATCCATAAAGAAAACTGCCACGGCCGTATCCAAAACCAGCCAAAATCTCAAAGCTTTAACCAATCCCATAGTTTGACCGCAACAAAACAAGCGTAAAATTTGATACAATAAAAACCATAAAAAGAGCCAAATTAAACCGATAGAATATTCCCAAGCTCCTGTCAGTATTTGAAAAAAACGCTGCCAATCTGCATCTCGCATAACAAAATCAAACAAGGCAATCCAAAAAATCGGAAGAATTACCGCCGGCAACAACATTTTTTTGCTAAAAAATGTTAAAGGCAGCATCAACAGCGACCACAATAACAACGCCGACAAACCATCCGGTTGTAACTGATAAATTTGCGCGACTAACCCGATAGACGCCAAAACCAACGCGGCAAACAACAAGCTTAAGCCCTCAAACCATAAAGTCTTACCCTCGTTATAACTTTTAAAAACATAGATGCCGCATGCCAGCAATAAAACAAAATCCACCATAATTTTAACAGATGCCGGAATAAAAGCCCAATTAGCCGCCACAACCGAAATTACCCCCAAGCCGATGCAAAAAGACGCCAAAGCTGCCAGCCCATAAAATAAATACGGTTTGGCATGACGTCTTTCATAGGCAGCAATCGCTCGTCCCTGTTGTAAACTAATCAGACCGTTTTTTTGCCAAATTTTAAGTTTTTTTGCCAAATTCATCAGGTTTCTCCTTTTTAAGAAACATATCATTATGCATCCTAATACTCTTTCCGCGAACTGCAAGCAATATTAATTTTTTATCCTATTTGTACATATCATACAAATTATCTGTTAAAAAAAAACCGCCCGTAAAATAACGAGCGGATTTCTTACCATATTTTGAATTAGAATTTTTCTTGCAATTCAAAGAAATAAGCCTGCGGATGATCGCATACCGGACATTTTTCCGGTGCTTTCGGACTTTCCACACGATGACCGCAATTAGCACATTCCCAAATAACCTTTGTCGGACGTTCAAAAATCTTGCCTTCGCACAAAGAATCAAGCAGAGCTTGATATCTTTCTTCATGACCTTTTTCAATTTTAGCAACGGCTTCAAACAAATAGGCGATTTGGGTAAAACCTTCTTCATGAGCTTCTTTAGCCATACGAGCATACATTTCCGTCCATTCATAATTTTCGCCGGCAGCGGCGTCTTTTAAATTTTCAATTGTGGATGGAACTTCACCGCCATGTAACAATTTAAACCAAATTTTGGCATGCTCTTTTTCATTATTGGCTGTTTGTTCAAACTTATCTGCAATAATATTATAGCCTTCTTTTTTAGCTTTAGAGGCATAATAAGTATATTTATTGCGTGCTTGCGATTCGCCGGCAAAGGCGTCTTTCAAATTTTGTTCTGTTTTTGAACCTTTTAATTCCATTTGAAGTCTCCTTATAAAAAAATAAAAAATACTGACAAGACAATACCCGCCAAAAGGCGGGCTGTCAACAAAATAACGTTTTATTCAACGGATTTTAGATATTCTTTTGTTCCGTCTACTCAAATTTTTCAATCATTTGCCCGATTTGATCAGCGTCCTCGGCTGAAGCAATTTCTTTTTCTTGGTCAGCCGATGCTTTAACCTTGGCCACAACCTTTTTAAACTCGGCCAATTTAGCACCGCTCAAATTTTTGCCGGTAGCCGCTTTTACTTTCAAGGGATCAACCTTTTTCCCATTGCGAACAACTTCAAAATGCAAATGTGGTCCGGTTGAAAGTCCGGTGTTACCAACATAACCAATAACCTGCCCTTGCTTAACCCGCACCCCCGGACGGATTCCTTTAGCAAAAGAGCGCATATGGGCATAACCGGTGGAATACTCGGCATTATGACGTATCTTAATATATTTACCATAGCCGCCGTACCACTTTGCCATGGTGACAACCCCATCGCCGCTGGCATAAATTTTAGTACCGGACGGGGCGGCATAATCTACACCGTCATGACCTCTGTACCTTTTCAATATCGGATGAAAACGTCGGCCGAAACGAGAAGAAATGCGAGCCTGCTTAAACTCCATCGGTTTACGATCAAGATTTTTTTTCAAAGCCAAACCTTTTTCATCATAATAATCAGCATTGCCCGACTTATCTTCAAAACGATAAAGCTCATACTTATCTTTGCCAAGTTGCAAAGCCGCAAAAACGATATCGCCGGTTTTAACCACGCTACCGTCCGGTGCAAGCTTGCGTTCATAACGAACTTCAAACTTATCTCCGGTATGAATATCGCGTCTAAAATCCACACTGAACGAAAAAATATCAATAAAATTACCGATGACGTTAAGCGGCACGCCGGCATCGCCCATAGCAACCGAAAGATTACCCTCAATAACGCCATCAATGGTTTTGACATCATCAATCAACTGGTCTTGCTCGGTACGGGATTCATATATGCCTTCAGCGTTCTTTTCAACAATATAACGAGTTCCTTTAACTGGCTCAACCATTACGCTACTAACCGAAACTTCTTTTTCATCTTCTCCAATTGCTGCAGAAGTAATGTGAAGTTCTTGCCCGACTTTAATATTGCGAGCATCAAACACCTTTCTGTATGCCGTATAAATATCGGTGGCATCAGCATAACTCAAGCCCATATTGGTTAAAATTCCGATAAAACTATCGCCTTTAGCCACCACAACGACATCTTCGTTAATGGTTGTTTCGGCGGTTTCCGGTGCAAGCATACCATCTTCCGGCGCGAAAGCAACATTTTCATCGTCATAAACATCGGTATTTTCATCTGCGGCAATCAATGTGTATTCAGGAAACTCTTCCGGTGCCATTTCCGAGATTTTAATATTTCCGGGCATAGATGCCTCAACATCATTATTATTGCGAACAGAAACAATTAAAGCGCAAGTCACGGCAAAAGCGTAAATAAACAGCCAAGTACGTTGACGACGTATTCTCTGGCTTTGTGTTTTGACTTTATCAAATTCCATCACAATTAAAGTTCCTATCAATTAAACAAACTATGTTACGATGCAACAATTGCAATTTTTTTTCAAGCAGATAATAAAGTTATACAGTAATGAAGATATTTTATAAGTGTTTACAAAAAGTTACCTTCATTTCAAAAAAATATAAAAAAAAGACTTGCATTTCATTTTTTTGTTATGTATAAGATGTTCATCAAAATGCTGGGGGCGTAGTTCAGTTGGTTAGAATACATGCCTGTCACGCATGGGGTCGCGGGTTCGAGCCCCGTCGCTCCCGCCAGTTAACAAAACACCCGTCCTTTTGGACGGGTGTTTTGTTAACTGCTAGGAAGTCGCGCTCAAAACGTGACCCCGGTCGCGGGCAAATGCTTAAAAAAGCTGACCAACGTCAGTTTTTTTTAAGTGTTTGAATAGAACTTGCCCGTTTGTGAAGCCGCGACAGCGTGCAAAACAAACGGATGTAAGTTCTCTGACCGTAGCGAAGTTAGTGTTGCGATAAAACGCAACACTTAACAAAGCAAGACGAGCCCCGTCTTTATTACCGTCCTTTTGGACGGGTGTTTTGTTAACTGCTAGGAAGTCGCGCTCAAAACCGATAGTCTTCCCATATCTCAATAATTTTTTAACAACCGAATGTTATGCTGAATAATAATATTTAACGTGGAGCTAACATGATGGATAAACACTGGTCAAATGTGGAATATCTGCACCAAAGCGTTTCAAATCCAAATATAATCATTAAAGGGACGCACAGCTATTATTCCAACGCCTATACTGAAAACTTTGAAGATTATGTGGTACGCTACCTATACGGCGACAAATACAGCCGCGAACATTTTGAAGAACCCTTTCCATATGACAAACTCTATATCGGCAACTATGTCTGCATCGGTGCGGAAGTCGTCATTCTCATGGGCGGTAACAACACGCATCGTATGGATTGGTTTTCTTGCTACCCGTTTACCGACAAAATTATAGAATCATATCAACAACGCGGCGATACCATTATCGGTGACGGTGCATGGATCGGCATGCGCGCCATGATAATGCCCGGCGTTAAAATCGGCGAAGGAGCGGTCATTGCCGCCGGTTCGGTCGTGACCAAAGACGTAGAACCGTACGGCATCGTCGGCGGAAACCCCGCGCAACTCATTAAATATCGCTTTGATGAAAACACCATTTCAGAATTACTCAATTTAAAAATATACAGTCGTTCCGAACAAGAAATTGAAGGCTTGATACCTCTTTTATGTTGTGATAATATAACACCGTTAAAAGACGCAATTTATGCCTTAAAACATCTTAACAAACAGGATCTGTAACAAATGATAGAAATAGCTTTAGATAAAAACAATAATGATTCTTTCCGTAACTTACCGCGTACGGTGTATACCATACGGCAATTTTCCGGTTCAAATATAGACTCGTACCTGCAATTGGCACAAAAAATCATTTCACGTCATGCATCTGAACAAATCATCATCATCAGAATCAAAACCGCAAAATGCTCACTAAACATGTTGGCTGTAGCCTTGTTTATAGAATCCTGTCGTTTAGAAAATCAACTGGAATGCGTCGTTTTCAAAGTCACGGATTATGAGCGAGCCATCAACGAATACAAACCCTTTGTTGCATTAACCATCGCCATACGTTTGGCCATGCGCCTTTGCCGTGAAAACGCCGAAACCGTGTATCGCGAGCTTGAAAACATGCAATATCTGGGGCTTGATATACATACTGATTACAAAAACAACAAAATATTTTCAACACTCCCCGGAAACGGCACACCTCTTATAATTACAACACACACCACGAGCGAAGCTATCGCTACGGCAGCAACCTTAAAAGCGTTATCATTAGCAAAAGCCGACGCTGCCGTTAATGCGGAAATTGACATCAATAAGCAAGATTTTGCCATTGATGAAAATGACATCATCCGCCGTGTCATAGACAACGTACATCCTTGGATACATTAACGCTTTTTTGCGGCTGAAACAAGCCGATTATAAGCGTTAAACGCCGTTTCGGCAAAAACCCGCAACGGATTCGGCAATACCGAAAGCCGTAAATCATCAGGCATAAGTTTTAAATTGCAAGCCAAATCAACAAACTCATCAAAATCCACCGCGTATTTCGGGCATAAAATCTTATACAAATTATGACAATCGTATCTTATTTTCGGATCCACATACAGCCCTTTGCCGCTTATGGCTGTCGGTATCGCCGCTCCGGCCGTCTCACAACCCGAATATGAATCCATGGTGTGCACAACCAATGTGTTGCCAAACCCCAAAACCGCCGGATAAATATTGCCGATTTTAGCCAAGACTGAAAATTCTTTTTCAAACTTTCCCGAATATATCCGCCATTTTTGTGGCTGCCGATCATCATCATTTTGCGCGATTTGCTTGCAGTTATGGAACAGAATACGCGGATTGTTCAACGATTTTTCATACAAAAAATCCGTCACATCGTTCGGAGTCCGAGGACCGTTAACAAAAACAACATTAAACCCGTTTTTAACCAAACGTTCCGCTTGTTCATACAAATAACGGGCATAAGCAACATCAAAGATAATTTCCGTCCCTTCCACACGGCCGCCCAAACAAAATACCATCCGCTTTTCAGCCGCCTGAAATGTCTTAAACTTTTCGGTAAACGACCGCAACGATTCATCTTCAGAAAATTGTGGCAATTTTTTTACAAGTTCTTGATTTTTTTCAACCATGGCGCGGCGGTTAAAATTATTGATTGTTCCGAGCGTAAACAAGATTTTTTTGCGCAGTTTTTTATCCTGCAAAAGTTTTATCCGCGAGCGCAATGTCATCAGATGTTTCGGCACGTTAATCAAGTCAACGTATTTATAACCGTAAAGCCTGCCGTTAATCACGGAAGTTAGCACCGGTCCCAGATTTTTTTCTTGATAATAATCTTTAACCGCACGGCACAACATATCGGCATTAAGTGCCGCTAAAGAGGATTCGGTCATATCATAAGCAGTTACAAAAATTTTGGGCGGAAAAATCACCTTTTTAAGATAAGCGTCCAAAAGTTTATATAAATAAGCCTTAAACGACTCGTAATCGGCAAATTTGCCGTATGCTATGGTTTCTTCCATGTCTGCTGCCGTGAGACAACCTTCGGGCAGCAAAAACGAAGCGTTTTCGTCATATTCCAAGCCAAACAAATCAGCCAGCGAACGCAAAGCGCCCGTTATCTGATTTTGATATCCTGTTCGTGGCGTCGCCAGTGCAAAAGCCCTGATTTGCGGATAATTCATCGTCATAACTCCCCAAATTTTTTATCATGGTAACGGTTTGTCATTAAAAAAACTTTAAAATGACAAACCCCGCCGATTGGCGGGGTTGCACTAAAACCGGTTTTATCGGCTTAAAACTTGTAGTTAAGCGACAAACCGAACAGTTGGACCGAGTTGGTATATTCAGCCGTCACATGGCTACCGCCGTTGCCGGTTAATTTAGTATCCAAGTGAGCGTCATGGGCTTTGATGTAGGTATAAGCCAAATCAAAGCTCAAGCGGTCGTTATACTGATAGTTCAAACCGGTGGAATACCAGATACGGTCAGAATCCGGAATACGCGGCGTACGGTGCTGCACGCGAACCGCGCTTTGGTCATAAGCCAGACCCAAACGCCACTTCCATTGGTGGTCAATCTGATAGCTGGCGCCAATCGCAAAGAAATTGGTATCACGCCAGTGCTCTTTAACATTGCTTAATTCCGAACCGTCTTTATCACTGACAATTGTCAGATTCTTAAACGAACTCCAGAACACGCGCTGATATTCGGCCATAACTTCCCATTTATCATTAAGCTTGTGGAAAACGCCCATTGACAACATGGCCGGCGTCCGCAAACGGGCGCTGATATCCTGACTGAGCATAGAACCAAGTACCGGAGAAAATGAAGAAGAAGCGTCCAAATCGCCATGTATTTTGTGCTTGATATCGCTGCGGTAAGCCACACCGACACGGGTATTGTCATTAAACTCATACAACGCGCCCAACTGATAGCCCAAATCAAACGTGTCTCCTTCCATGGCCGCATAATACGGTATAGATTGATAAATTCCCGTATTCGTCAGACGCGCCTTGACATATTGCATCTGCAGACCGGCGCCCAAAGAAAGTTTATCAGTTGCTTTATAAGCAAACATCGGCGTAACGGTCGCGGTCATCACTTTGGAGGTAATGCCATGGTCGGAGCCCGGCCAATCTTGGTCATATTTAGTAATCATCCCGAACGGCACGTTTAAAGCCACGCCCAAAAAGGCTTTTTCATTCAACTGATGCGAGATTGTCGCGTTCGGCGCCACAGCGGCATGCACAATATTGTTGACATCGGCACCGCGCGAGCCATCTTCGGCACGAACATTGGAAGCCTCGGCTCTCGGCGCAATATATGTGCCGCCGATGTTAAGCTGCGTGCCTTTTTGGCGGGTTAAGCCGGCAACGTTAAAATAAGCATAAGAACCGTTTTCGGCGCCGGCGGTAGCTCCGGCAAAAGCGTTGCCTTGCGCGGCTGCGGATTGTTCTCTTAAATGGAAACCGGCCGCGTTGGCATTGGCAGCCAACAAAATCGTGCCCAATGCCGTCATGGTTAAAGCTAAATTATTTTTCATTTTTTTCACTTCTGTTGTTAATCCAAAGCAACATAATATGCCCTAATGCCTTATTTATTGTTTATTTTCTTTACTTGTAACATTTGCGGCACATCGTAAACAAAACACATAATATGTTACGTCGGGCTTTATATACAAAATTTTTCGCAAAAGCAAGCCATTAGCATTTTACGGTTGGATAAATTCTTAAAATTTAGCCAATATCAATATGTTAGAGCGGTTATTAAAGCAACTTTCCACCACACTATCTTTTTATCTTTACAAAAAAGCGCTTTTTGTATACAAAAATTTATATTGTCTTAACTTCGGAGTAAAAACTTTGAACAATTTTGTTAAATGGTGCCTGCGAACTTTCTTTTATATTTTCAAGACCAGATGCGCAATAGATTTTGATGTAAAAAGACTGCCCAAAAAAGGCGTTTATGTATCCAATCACGTTTCTTATCTTGACCCGATTTTGTTGTATGCTTTTCTGCCCGGCAATCCGGTTTTTGCCTTAAACGGCCACTTATACCGCCGCCGCGGCATCCGTTTTTTGATGAAATTTGCCGACATCATGCCGTTTAACCCGATTGAACCGAGCGACATCAAAGAATTGATTGCCAAAGTTGACAGCGGCCGTCTGGTTATGATTTTTGCCGAAGGACGCATCACCGAAAGCGGCGGATTAATGAAAATTTATGAAGCTCCAGGGTTGGTCGCCGATAAATCCAAAGCCCCGCTGATACCGATTTGGATTGACGGTCCGCAATACGGTTATTTTTCCAAGACCAAAGGCAAATTGCCGCACCGTCCGTTGCCCAAAATGCGCATTACCGTCGGCAAACCGCGTCCGTTTAAGTTAAAAGACGAACTCCGCCGCCAACGTGACCACATCAGCAACGAGGTTTACCAAATCCTGCGTGAAATGCATTTTAATTTTATTTATAACCCGAACATTTCGCTGTTCGCCCAGCTGATGAAAACCGGCAAAGTTCACTCCAAAACCGGCTTTTTCTTTAAGCGCCCGCAAGTTTTGGAGGATATTCAGCGCAAAACCAATTCTTATAAAGACATCATCATTAAATCGTTTGTTTTAGGACGCTTTTTCAAAAAAAGAACATCACATTTTGAACATGTCGGCTTGATGCTGCCCAACACGATTGCCGCCGTTTGCACGTTTTTCGGCTTGTCCGCGTATGAGCGCGTACCGGTAATGGTCAATTTCTCGGTCGGCGCCAAAAATATGGTTTCCATGTGCAAAACCGCGCAGGTCAAAATGATTATCACCTCCATGACTTTTATCAAAACCGCCAAGCTTGAATCGGTGGTGGAAATCTTAAAAGCTAACGGGATTGAAATCTTTTATTTGGAATCGCTTGCCAAACATATCGGGCTGTTAGATAAAATCGGCGCTTTCTTGCGTTACAAAATCAAACGCGTGCCGCACAAAGACGGCGGCAGCAAAAAAGCGGTCATTTTGTTTACTTCCGGCTCCGAAGGCGCGCCCAAAGCGGTTGTTTTGAGCCATGCCAACATTATGTCAAACATCAAACAAATGTCGGCTCTGGAAACAATTAATATGACCGATTTGGTGTTCAACGCTTTGCCGATGTTCCACAGCTTCGGTTTGACGGTCGGTACGCTGTTTCCGTTATTGGAAGGTTCACGCCTGTTTTTATACCCCTCGCCTTTGCATTACCGCGTTGTGGCCGAGTTGGTTTATGAACTGGGCGCCACGGTGATGTTCGGTACCGACACGTTTTTCCGCGGTTACGGCAAAATCGCCCACCCGTATGACTTCCACAACATCCGCTTTATGTTCGGCGGTGCCGAAGCGGTCAAACTTGACACCCGTAACATGTGGATGGAACGCATGGGCATCCGCATGATGGAAGCCTACGGCGCAACCGAATGTTCACCGGTTGTGTGCGCCAATAACAGCATTTTCAACCGATTCGGTTCTATCGGTAAATTACTGCCTGCAATCCAATATAAAATTGAGCCGGTTCCGGGGATTGCCAAAGGCGGCGAGTTGGTGGTCAAAGGCCCGAACATCATGTTGGGTTATATTTTACCCGATAACCCCGGCGTCTTGGTGCCGCCTGAAGAAGGCTGGTATCATACCGGCGACGTGGTAGATATTGATGAAATCGGTTTTGTATACATCAAAGACCGCATCAAACGCTTTGCTAAAATCGGCGGCGAAATGGTATCTCTAAACGCTGTACAGGAAATGGTTGTTAAAGCTTATGAATGGATGGGCGCGGACTTTAATTACGGCATCGTCGCCGTCCCGCATGAAAGCAAAGGCGAACAAATCGTACTGGTCACCAACAATCAACAGGTTAAATCCGACGGCTTGCATGACTATATCAAAAACAACGGCATGTCCGAACTGTTTTTGCCGCGGGTGATTTTGTATCACGATACAATTCCGCTCTTGGCTACCGGTAAAACCGATAATGTGACGTTAAAAAAACTAGTCATGGAAGAACTGGGGCTTAACGCACCGGCCAAAGCCGCTTAAAAAGACAGGGCTTCAAAACCATAATTAAAACCGGCAGACATCAACTGCCGGTTTTTTGATTGCCGAAAACAGCAACGGCAATATTATTTCATCAAATCTAGTGCGCTTCCGTCCAGTTGTCGCCGACGCCGACCTCTGCCACAAACGGAATGTCAAAATTAACGACGCTTTCCATCGCTTCTTTAATTAGAACTTTAACTTTTTCCACCTCGCCAACCGGCGCTTCAAACACCAGTTCGTCATGAACTTGCAACAACATCCGCGTTTTGAAACCGCCGTCTTGCAAAAGATGCCAAACCTTTTGCATCGCAAGCTTAATAATATCTGCCGCCCCACCTTGAATCGGCGCATTTATCGCCGCCCGCTCGGCAAAAGAAACAATGCGTTTATTCTTGTCGTTAATTCCCATAACCGAACATTTGCGCCCGTAAGGCGTTAAGACATAGCCGTTTTTATGAGCAAAAGTGATGGTTTTTTCCATATAATCTTTGATTTCCGGCATGGTGGCAAAATAAGAGTCGATATAGCGCTTGGCGACCTCGGGCGTGGTGTCTATCTGCCGCGCCAAACCATATTGGGATATGCCGTAAACAATCCCGAAATTGATAGCCTTGGCGTGACGCCTTAAGTTTGCGTCAACCGCCTCCAAAGGCACGCCGAACACACGCGAAGCGGTTGAAGCATGCACATCAACGCCGTGGCGAAAAGCCTCTTTTAAGGCTTTGACATCAGCCACCGCCGCCAGCAAACGCAGCTCCACCTGACTGTAATCGGCTGAAATCAGCTTGCAACCCGGTTTAGCAACAAAACAACGGCGGATAAGCCTGCCTTCATCGGTGCGCACCGGAATGTTCTGTAAATTCGGATTGGATGATGCCAACCGGCCGGTATTAACCACCGTTTGGCTAAACGTGGTATGCACCCGATTGCTCTTATCCATTAATGTCAAAAGTGCGCTGGTATAAGTAGACTTCAACTTGGCAAAACCGCGCCATTCCAAAATTTTTGCCGGCAATTCATGTTCTTCGGCCAGCTGTTCCAAAACATCGGCGCCAGTCTGAAAACTTCCCGAGGCGTTTTTCTTGCCTTTCAAACCTTTTTTGACATACAAAATCTCGCCGATTTGCTTGGGCGAACCCAAATTAAACTCTTCGCCTGCCAAAGCATAAACTTCTTGTTCAACGGCTTTAAGCTTTTGATCAAACTCCGCGTCAAGCTGCATCAAAGCCTTGGTATCCAGCATAATGCCGGCATCTTCCATATTTTTTAAAATGCCAATCAGCGGGCGGTCAAAATCTTCATAGACCGACGCTTTCTTTTCCGCCGTCAAGCGTGGCTTCAGGACATCATAAAGCCGCAAAGTAATGTCGGCATCTTCGGCGGCATAATCCAACGCCTTATCAAGCGGTACTTGGTCAAAAGTAATTTTATTGCGCCCGCTGCCGCAAACTTCTTCATATTTGATGGTCTGATAATCCAAAAACAACGCCGCCAACTCGTCCAAACCGTGCCCGTGTTCCGAACTGTCCAACACGTAAGAAAGCACCGCCGTATCTTCAATCGGAAAAATTTCCGTTTCCGCGCCGACAACTTGCGCCAAAAAATGCATATCAAATTTGATATTATGCCCAATCTTTAAAACTGATTTTGAATTAAACAGTTCTTTCAAATAGTTGGATACGATATCTTTATGTAATTGTTTAACATTTACACCCGCCGGTTCGGCAAATAAATCAGCTTTATTCTCCGCCGTTTGATGCGCCAAAGGCACATAACAGGCCACCCCGGGCGCCACCGCCAGCGAAAAACCGACAATTTTATCATGAAACGGATCAAGCCCCGTTGTTTCCGTGTCCAAAGCAAACCGTCCGGCTGATTTAGCCATATCGCACCAGCGTTTTAAGCTTACCTCGTCTTGCACCAATTCATATTTTTTAACCACTTCTGCCAGTTTGCGCACAGCCTGCCCGCCACAGCGTTTGGTTTGTTCAATGACCCACTTTTCAACCCTCGGCCGAATACTTTTAAGCTCATATTTATCGGCAAACGCCAAAACTTTATCCAAATCTGGCGCCTTGCAGGTGTAATCTTTAAGTTCGTGCGGCACATTAACATCGTCTCTTAACTTAACGAGTTGCAACGATATTTTCGCATTTTCAATGTTGGCGAGCAACGTCTCCCGACGTTTGTTTTGTTTGATTTCGCCGGCGTGGTTTAACACCTCGTCCAACGAACCGAACTGATTAACCAACTCGGCTGCCGTTTTAAGTCCGATGCCAGGCACCCCGGGCACATTATCAGTCGCATCACCGGCTAAAGCCTGTACATCCACAACCCTGTCCGGATAAACGCCGAATTTCTCTCTAACATCTTCAGGCGTGAAAAATTTGTCTTTCATACTGTCATAAAATTCCACCCCCGGCCGAATGAGCTGCATCAAATCTTTATCGGCGGAAACCACAACCACCTCGTCGCCTTCTTCCAGAGCCTTACGGGCGTAAGTGGCAATCAGGTCATCCGCCTCAAAACCCTCCATTTCCAAATGGTTAAGGTTCAAAACCTCAACCGCTTGATGAATAATCGGAAACTGCGGAATCAGCTCTTCGGGAATTTCTTTACGCGTACCTTTGTAATCGGCAAAAATCTCATTGCGATAATTTTGCCGTTTGGCATCAAACAGCACCAAACAATAATCACATTTAATTTTGGCGGTTAAGCGCATAAACATGTTCATAAAACCCAAAACCGCATTCACCGGCGTGCCGTCCTGCGTATTAAGCGGCGGCAGTGCGTAAAAGGCTCTGAAAATATATCCCGATCCGTCAATCAGACAAACTTTTTTGGCCATTGGTTCCCTTTCATTTTTCCGTTCAATACCCCAATATAGTCTGATTTTTTATTGCCGCCAAGCAAATAAAAATTTTATGCCGTATATTTTTTTTTAACCGAATACATATAAACTATCACAAAATTAACATATGGAACATAATGATGGTCAAGAAAACTACAAAAAAAATACGCAAAAAAAGCCGCCGCAAAAAATCAACCAAGCACTTTTGGTTCAAGCTTGGTTTTATTGCCGGAGGATGTGTCGCCGCCGTTTTAGCGGTTTATATCGGTTATTGCGCTCTCACGCTGCCGGATATGGAAACTGCCGTTTCGCACACGCGGCGCCCCTCCACCACGATTATTGCCGAAAACGGCAATGAAATCACCACCTACGGCAACAGTTTTGCCGAAGTGGTTTACCTAAAAGATTTGCCGTATTATGTGCCGGCGGCAGTGGTTGATGTTGAAGACCATCGTTTTTATTCGCATTTCGGTTTTGATATCATTGCTTTTACCCGCGCCATGACCATAAATTTAATCAAACAGCGCTATGCTCAAGGCGCCAGCACCATCACCCAGCAAGTCGCCAAAAACATCTTCCTTACGCCCGAAAAAAGCATCAAACGCAAGGTTCAGGAGCTGTTGATCGCCTTTTGGCTGGAATACAAGTTCAGCAAAGAACAAATTTTAACCCTGTACATCAATCGTGTTTATTTAGGCTCGGGCGTTTACGGCATTGAAGCCGCCGCCAACAAATATTTCGGCAAAAGCTCGCGTGATTTAAGCTTAAAAGAAGCCGCTCTCATTGCCGGCATGCTCAAAGCGCCGTCGCGTTACAATCCGTCCGCCAACCCCGAAAAAGCGTTGGAACGCGCCAAAGTTGTCTTACGGTTGATGTATGAACACGGCACCATCAGCAAGCAGGAAATGGAACAAGCTGCCGCCGAACCATTGGAAAACATCACAAAATACAAAGTCGAAGGCGCACATCATTTTGCCGATATGGTTTATAATGAGGTCAACGCCTACATCGGCGAGCGCGATCAGGACATATACGTCAGCACCACGCTTGACCAGGATTTGCAGCAAAAAGCCGAACAAATCCTGCAAGAAATGATTGCGCAATACCAAGACCGTCATGTCAGCGAAGGCGCCGTTGTCGTTTTGGATCGCCGCGGCGCCGTTAAAGCTCTGGTCGGCGGCGTTGATTATGAAAACAGCCATTTCAACCGCGCCACGCAGGCGCTGCGCCAACCGGGGTCTGCATTCAAACCGTTTATTTACATTACCGCGCTGCAGCAAGGTTGGAAACCGGAAGATTTGATTGACGATATTCCGCTCAAAATCGGCAAATGGCAGCCGCAAAACGCCGACGGGAAAACCCACGGCCAAGTCAGCTTAACCGAAGCGCTCGCCCATTCTTACAATCTGGCAACAATTAATCTTGCCGAACGCTTAAACCGACGTGACATTATCCGCAACGCCCGCCGCATGGGCATCACCACAAACATTCCGAACGCTCCGTCTTTAGCGCTCGGTACGGCGGAAGTCAAAGTTTTGGACATGGCGGCGGCTTATGCTTCCATTGCCAACGGCGGATATGCCGCGTGGCCGTATTCCATCAGTGAAGTGTATTCTAAAGACGGCATGCAGCTTTACCAACGCGACATGGCTGAACCGATGCGGATTTTGGATAAAGATGTGGTTGAAAACATTACCGCCATGTTGGAAGCCGTTATAACAAACGGCACGGGACGGCGCGCCAAACTGCCGTTTTTTGCCGCCGGCAAAACCGGAACTTCGCAAGATTTCCGCGACGCATGGTTTGTCGGCTGGACGGATCAATACATTGCCGCCGTCTGGGTCGGCAACGATGACAATTCGCCGATGGATAAAATCGGCGGCAGCACGCTTCCGGCCTTGATTTGGCAAAAAATCATGCTGGCGGCGGACGAACTTTCCCCGCAAAAAGAAAGTCTTGCCGAACGTTTTTTTAATTGGTGATTTATTTTGAGATTAAAAAATCCAAACAATATTCAAAAAAAAGCCCTACTGGTCTAACCAACGGGGCTCTCTTATTACAAAACCGGCTTTGATATTTATCAAAGCCGGTTTTAATTTGCCGCATCGGTTTATAATCAGAAACGATATTTCAAACCGGCATTGATGCTCATCGGGTTTTCATCTTCAATATACTGGTTATATTGCCCGTAAATCGTGAAATCGCCGATGTCATAATCAAAGCCGGCACTCAATACGCCGCGATCATCATCATAAATGCCTTCGTAATCCGTAATCCGATAACTGCCCGTCATGCCGTAAATGCTGGCATCCAGACTGTGATACGGTTCGGCAAATTCATGATAATACATCGCGCCCGCATGCACCGAGAGTTTATCGCGTTCATTAAGCTTCCATTCTTTGCTCAAATTAAAGCCCAATCCGCCTTCAACCGACAAGTTGTTGACCGCATCCGCCTTAATCGCGTTGGCTTTGTTCTTGTCTTCGCGAATACGGTTTTGATAATAACCCAACACATTGAACTCTGCCGTCGGCTGTACCTTAACAAAGCT
>CALXZI010000024.1 GCA_944393205.1 uncultured Alphaproteobacteria bacterium
CCGTTCAGGGGATGCCAGTGTTAAAGGCTTATAGCCGCATATGAAGAACCCCGCGTTTTACGCGGGGGGTTCTTTTTATTTCAGGCATATTATAGAGGAAATACGGCAGCAATCACGCAGGTGTAGTTGTCGCATTTTTCACAAAGCGAATTCATTGTGCTGATGTCAAGCTGATGAATTTTTTTATAATTATCAGGAGAACTATCGCCATACCACCATTCTTGTTGATTCATATCTTCAGAAGTGGTGGAGTTGACCCCGATAGCAGCCAGTTCGGCCGCGTACCCCTTAAAACTTTCCAGAATATTGCGACAGACGGTATGATTTGCATCTGCAAAATTCGTCATATGAAAAACAAGATACATATAATCCGGATCCGGCATTCTCATAATATCGATTCTAAGCCCGAAAATATCATAAATATAAGTATTACTATTACTATTACTATGTATCATTTCCGTTGGCAGAGCATTAAGTTTTACAAAGAGTGGAATTAAAGATTCATTGTATCCGGCATTGGCAAAAACTGATTTATATTCAACCATTGTCATCATAATCTGGTTTATTTGCTCGGTCTGTTTATTAAGCTTATACTTCATCATGGCTTTGGAGTAACCGGAAATTGCCCCAACCGATAAAACCCCGATTATTGCCAGTACCCCTAACATTTCCACCATACTTCTTCCGGAAGAAATTGCGTATAACGGCACATTTAAAGCGCTTTTACGCGAAGTTAGAAAATTCACGTACGTCTTATGTACGCTAGAATTTTCCTCCTCACTAGAAAGCACTTTACCTGCACCATTCTCCGCAATTTCAGAATGTGCAAGAGAGAAAAACTTAAAAAAATCAAACAAATTCATCAAAAGAACTCCTAAAAACTGCAAAAAATACTTATTTGCTCGTCATTCTAAACCGTTTTTTTTTTTTGCAATTTTAAAGAGTCTCGTGGGGATAAGTCGCAACCTTTAAGGTTGTCAAACGCATCAGCATATTTTTCCGATACAAAGCGATCAAACAAAATCATGCATAAAAAAACAAGACGTTTGGCGTCTTGTTTTTTTATACCTTAAACATAAATCCTATTGCAGTGGCGGAATATTGAGTTGTGCAATGTTCCCCGGTTTGATTTTAACACTGGAATAACGCATATTTCCCGTTTCAATAACAAAACGCTGCCGACCGGTTAATTGTGATGCCAAATCATAAAAATCACGCCCGTTCAGTTCCTGCCGTTGCGGGTTCATCACATACAATACGCACCCTTGTGTGCGTTCAGCAATACCACAACGACTACGGCCTTTCGGCACTTCCGGATTGACCACCACGCCTTGTAGGCCGTTACGGACAACTTGCTCGGAAGAGAATATAAATTTACCGAGAAGAAGCCCAAAGAAGACGCACGCAACAGCCACCCAGATAAGCTTTTTTGTATCAATCATACCGGTCAAACCGGCATTTCCCTGATAAACAAATTCGTCATCAATATTGTTCTCCGGAATGGCATAATTGCTTGTATAATTAGGAGCCGGATAATTGCTTGCATTGTCACGAAAGTTATTATTGTTGCGGTCAGATGCCCGAATTAATCCGCCTTGTATTTGCGGTGTTTCATAAGATTCGGCTGCCGCAGTAGAAGAGGTAAAGGCTGCCGCTGACAATGGATTTGATGCGGAATTATCTGTTTGCCCTGCCGGATTAATCGGTCCGGTATGCATTTTCGGACGTTTAATTTTACGCAAACGCGGCCGATTCATGTTAACATCTTGCGGCTGCTGTTCGTTTTGAGGTTTTTTATTTGAAAGAGCATTGGAAAAAACCTCATCAGAATTAAAGTTATCTAAATCAATATCGTCCAAATCAAAATCTACCATCTTTATTTCCTTTAAATTCTGTTTTTAATTGTTTCCGTGGTTTTTAATGTTTTAATTAAACGCGGAACCATAAAAATCACCGTTTCCGAACGAGGCCCTTGTTGCCCGAACAACTCATTTGGTAATCCGATAATCATAAAGTTTTCGCCTAATTTGTTGCGTACTTGAAATTGTGTGATTTGTCCCTTGGTGGTTTCAAGCGTTACATCCGTATTGATATGATTATCTTGTTCAACCGAAGCCTTGGCTAAAATGGAAATTTCCGATTCGGCACATTTGATTTTACCGCATTTGCCAACATCAAAACGCGACAGCCAAAGGTTTGGTACAATAAATTTCCCTTCCGAGACGGAGACAATGTTTGCCTTTTGTCCCAGAAAATAACGCAGACTTTCCAGACTGATTTCATTGGTTGTGGTTAAAATTCGCCCGATAACGCCGGTTTGTGCCGTTGTAATGGTTCCGAAATGGAAAGCATCAAGCAAACCTTTCCATTCCACATCACAACCGTCATTTGGATAAATCTTAAAAACACTGACATCATAAGCAACCAAATTTGGATTATTTTCAAAATAACCGATTAAAGAAGTGATTTTGTTTTTTAATTCTATATCAGCATCAAACGTGATGGAATAATCCGCCCAGTTGGTGGTCATATCGGTAATACCCGACCCGCGCAACACATCTAAAAAAGCCAAAATAATCGGTCTTGACGGCGGTACGTATAAAATCAGTTTTGTCCGCCGCGACAAAGTCATGATTTTCTTTTCGGCGTCATAAGCATAATAGATTTCCGCGGCTTCGGTAATCATATTAACAACATCGGTAAATTCACCCTTGAGATTGTCACCGGAAAGGCTGGTATAAGGCGCATCTTTGGCGACCAATTTTATTCCGGCTTCTTTGGTAAGTTTATAAAGGGCTTTTTCGGCCGGCATAGTCGCAAAAGTAAATCCGGTTACCTCAAAACGAGGTAATTTGTCATTGCGCCCGAGCTTCTCCATACGGAAAACGGAGTTATTAAAGGGTAGGGTCAAAAGCATTTGTTGCGTTTCCCAGTTAACATTGCAACGTAAGGGTGTTTCCAAGTCCAATGCGTTGGCACCATCCGGCGTCCGAATGGCACGCGCATCAAGCGGATAAACCACTTCGGCATTAACTTCCGGATCAACAATCAGCTCATCCAAAGCTTGTTTGTCGTTGTGTTTACAGGCGCTTATGGCTAACAAAGCCCAAAGACCGGAAATAAAAAACAATTTTTTGATCATATTCATTGCGCTCCGTTTTCATTAAGAGGTGCCGGTGTTGGTTCCGATACGCTTTCTTCCGTTATTTTATCATCGCCAGCGTTTTCAACGCCTCTTTCTTTTTGATCTTCTTCCAGAAGTTTATTAACAACGTCGTCCATATTCATTCCCGCCCCCACGGTTGGGTCAACGGATTTATCAATTTCGCCCAAAGCTTCTTTCATTTTGTTGAGTTCTTGCGGGTCTTGTTTAATCATATCCGGAGAAGAGTTGTTTTGCAGTTCTTGTTGGTAAATACTTAAATTTTTTTGCAAAGCTTTTACCCCGCCGGCAATTTTTTTCTCAACGTAAGGATAGAGTTCTTGATGAGAAAGAATATAGTTTCCCGTATCACAGATTTCTTCCAATACATCCAAAATATACGTATAAAAAGGATATTCTTCCATGGCGATGTTGCCCATTCTGACACAACGGGCGGCGATTCTGGAAATCGTACGGTCATAATAATCCCGTAAGACCAGATAATTGTCCACATACCAGAGGTCTTCTTTTGTAACTGGTGCGACGTTTGTTTTTTCTTCCATATCTAACTCCTCGTACTTAAGAATAATTAAGAGTATCCTCTTTGTAAACGACTTTTTATATAATTTCCTTGAATTTATTTTTGTTGACCTTCATCAGAGGCTCCGTCATCTTCAACATATTCCCATTCCCAATCTTCAGAATCATCTGTATTTCCGTCATCTTCAACATATTCCCATTCCCAATCGTCGGCATTTTCACCACCGGCGTCATTTTCATCAACATATTCCCATTCCCAATCCTGTTCATCACTTGGGTTTGAAAAAGTTGTGTCGGAGGAAACAGAAGCTGCTTGCTCTTTTTTCTCCTCATGATCAAAATCATCCAAAGAAATCGGTTCTTCGGAAATATCATCCAAAGAAATTGGCGTATCCGGAAGATCATCTAAAGAAACAAGGTCATCGGATAATGCCGGTATTGGTTGCATTTTATGGGCCTCGGGGAGCGGATTCTTATCTTCGGATTTAGATGCCGAAGGATTTTTTTCTTTATTTTCAGTCGGTGCTTCCTGCGGTTTGGGATCTTGTAATGCCTGACGAATTTGATCAAGCTCGTCGGCGTATAAAGTGCTGTCTTCTTGTCTGGCGGCGTTGTCCGGCGATGCATCATTTATATTGTTGAAAATACTGTCAAAATCAATAGCGTTATCAGAAGTCTTGGCAAGAGTATTGTCCGCGGTGTCGTTCAATTCAAATCCTTCGTCTTCTGTTTCTGGCTTTACAGTTTGTTCCGTTAGGATATCTTCGGAAATTTCTTGCATATTTTGCGTATTTTCTACCGTCAAAGGCCTATCTTCCGAGATGGAAACCGTTTCCGCTTCGGGCAAAGGAGCAGCGGGGATAATATCGGAGTTTTTATCTTCCGTAAAAGTTTCTTCATTGACGGATAAAACGTTTGTTTCATCTGCAATTGGGGCATCTGACGGGGCAACTGCGGAGTTTTCAACTGCGGAGTTTTCAACCGTTTGTTCAGCTGATGGTTCAATTTCGGCCGCCGGTGTACTCTCTATACTTTCATTAACGGGTTTTTCTTCAGTGACGATTTTTGCCGTTGCTTCTTCATTCTTCTTGTTTTTACGGAATTTTCCGGCTTTTTTGGCCAAATCTCCGGCTAAAGCACCGATTCTACCCAAGTTGAGCACTGTTTTTTCTTTTGTTTCGGGTTCTTTTTCGTCTGTCTGCTTTTCAGGACTCGGAATAAGATTATTATCGGTTTCTAGCATATAATGCGGCGGATTCTTCTCCGGAAAATCTTCTGCAATTCCATCGGTTGGACGAGTTGCTTGGAAAAATATGGATTTTCCGGCTGCTTTTCCGGTTGCAGATTCTGTCTTTGCGTTCTTACCTTTCTTTTTGGTATCGGTTGATGTTTTCGCATTCTCCGACTCATCGGATTCGGTTGTTTGGGGTTCTAAAGCTGTTGATGTTTTTGTATCGGGTTTTGTTGTTTCGGTAACTTCTTTTCCCGATGAATCTGCAGTCGTTTCTTCTGTTTGAGGTGTTGCGGTCAAAGTGTTGCCAGTTTCATCGGTGGCGGTTTTCTGAACATTTGCGGCAAGTTTTTTATTATCCGTTTTTGTGTCAGACTGATTTTCAACGACAGGTTTGATATCCGATGTTTTATCTTCTGTCATTTCCGAAGTTGCAATTACCGATTTTATTTCTGTTGATTCTTCGTTTGTTTTAACGTCATCGGTTTTAAGAACATGAGGTTGTTCTGTTGCTGATGTCAAAGGCTGTGTTGGTTGTGCGATATGTTCGGCAGCAATGGTTTTTGTTGAAACATTATCATTTCCGGAAAAGTTTTTGTTACGAGCGGCAATCAACACATCTTTCATCATATTGGCAATGGCTGTTTGTGATGCCATAATAGATTGTGTGATGGTTTCCGTCAAAGTTTTAATATCGTCTTTGTAGCGTTTTTCGGTTTGTTGCAAAGCCAGAGATAAAGAAGATGAAAGCTCTGTTGCAAAGGAAGAGTCAATAATAACGCCGCCGGAAGATTTGTTGCCTCTTTCACCATTACCAGAAGCATTGTCAGCCAAATCTTTCCCGACTTTTTTACGCATAGAGCCGTCTTTTTTTATTTGCGGTGATATCAAACCGCGTTTTTGCTCAAGTTCTTCAATATGTTCCAATAACAAAGAACCACCCGGAAGAGTACTTAACAAAATCCGGACATCGGGCTGAAGCTCCATCAGCATATCGTCAAACTGCGCCTGCCGCTCTTTATTGAAGATGTGCATCTGTCTGAAAATATTCAGATAACGCTGTGCGACAAGAATTGGTTCTTCTTCATCTTTACGTTTTCTGCCGAATTCGGCATTTTCTATTAATTCGTCAGCCACAATTAATCCCTTGTTTAAAACGCAACACTTATATCATTCTCGCATTTTAATCGCCAAGGAGTAAATTTCAAGTTAATAATTAAAAAAAACCGCCGATTAAGGCGGTTTTTTTTAATTTACAAACTGATGAAAACAATCTTGTGCATTTTGTTTAAGTCGTCATTTGTTATTTTGATTTTTTCATCCGGATTCCAACGTACGCCGTAGAGTTGTCCATTGTCATCTTCGCGGATACTCAAAATTTGCGCCGTATTTTTATCCACATAATATACGGCAATATCGCCGACGCTGACAACATCTTGAGGGTCTGCAAACAAAATGGCGCGGTTCGGCAAAAGCGATCCCAGCCGGCGTGTGCACAAATTGACGCCGTAAGCATCTTTTTTATAAATCAATTGCGCCGGACGAACCACCTCTTTGGCTTCTTCGTCCTCACGGTTGATGATAATATTACCGTCTTTTCCGGCCGTACCGAACACTTTTATTTTGGTGTTTTCATTTGTCAAAGCGGAATAAACCGATGCCGAAGCACCTTTAGGCGTTGCCAACAGTTTATATTTGGTATCGTTCTTTTGGATGATATCGTCTAATTGGCCGGCTTCATCCAACCTTTTAACTTCTTGTTTTAATTTTTCAACCGTTAAAGACAGAGCGCGGGCAATGTTTTGATATTCCTTATCGGAAACTTCTCGTTGTCCCATTTCAATCCGGTGATAAACAGATAAGGTCATATCAGCGCTTTCGGCAACTTCCATCAGTGTTAAGCCGCGATCTGTACGCAAATGCCGCAAAGCAGCGCCCAATGTTTTCAGACCTGCGTTTTCATTAATTTGGCTGCGTCTTTCTTGTTCGCGCCGCCATGCTAATACGACTTCCTGTTGTGAATTTTGTTCATTAACGTATAAATCTTGCAATGAACAATCTGTCAACTCTGCAACTTGAATTAGTTGTTCCTGATTGAGACGGCGATACCCTTTTTCAATTTTTGAAATAGCGGAAAGGCTTACGCCCAAATGATCGGCAAGTTCCTGCATGGACATACCTCTCAACCGTCTGTGCATTCTGATTTGATTTGGGAAAATAATCTCTTCCATATTAGCCTCTTACACAATTATGAAAACTAAACTCATAATAATACCTGCTTCAAAATATGCAAGACAAAAATGTACAATCTTTGTATAAAGTGAAAAAGCATTAATTTTCACGTCTTAAAAAGAATTAGAAATTTTTATAAAATCTAACTTTGATTTGACCGTATGCTGTCAAATACACTGTTATAAGCGCTGTCTGCAGCTTGAGCCTTGCCGCTGTATACTTGTCTGGCATGAGTATTTTTGTCATTTAGGCTGAAACCGAACATGGCGGCTTTTTCGTCCATGCCGAAAGCAAATTGCCCTTGACTGTTAAGCGGTTTAAAGTGTTTGTAACGCCGGTAATATTCATCATTAAATCCGTATGATACGGAAGCGTTTTCGTCGCCGTGGCGGAAATTGACGGATTTTTTCATAACACCGTTGTCCAAATTGACCGTATAACTACCGTCTGCTTGTGTTGTTTTAAGTTCGGTCAGCATCTGGTTTTTATTTTCACCGCCGATGGCTAAATTAAGTTCAGTAACCGAACCATCAAGATTTTGTTGTTTCAAACGCATAACGCCGTTTGCATCAAAGTTAATTTGCCTATTTTGAAACTTGTTGCCAAGATTCAACCCGCGGTTCTTCAGCACTTCCGTAGCCAACGCTTCCATAACGATTTTTTGATCAAAATGCGATCCTTGCATGATTTGATTGACCATGTTCATATTAAGCGTTCCATCCTTATTGACAATATATTTAACGGTCTTGGTATTAAAGGCGATATCGCGTTGAATCACATTACCGTTGCCGTCTTTAATTTCCCGTACCGACATCAAATGATCCGACGTCACTTTTGTGGCCGCTTTATTTCCGCTCAAATCTTTATGCTGTTTGGTCATATTCTGTTGTGCAAATCTGTTAAGTGCCGAACCTTTCGGTGTAAGAGCAGCCAAGGCCTGCATCCGCAGAGAGGAAACATCTTTGCCGATGTGGAAATTCCCGTCAGCGCCTTTAGTTGCGGTAAGCGTTACTTTGCGCCCCAAACGATACCACGGATTTGCAGTACGTTTGTAGCCAACGACCTCGCCGTTTTCATCTAAAATTTCCTCACCTTCATTTTGCAGTTTCTCCATACGTCTTTTGTTGGTTCTTTCTATGGCTGCATTACGAATATCTGTTGCAAAATTTTGTTTTTCACGACTCCAAACTTCTTTGCCGTCTTTGTTGATATCAACCCGACTGGTTACTTTACGTCCCAAAGTCAGAAGACTTCGGCGGGTTCTTTCGTAACCGATAATATTTCCTTCATCATCGCGAATTTCTTTTCCCTTATTTTTAGTCCGATTGATGCGGAAGTTATCACGAGCTTGACGGATTTTTGATCCGACAAAATGGTCGGCCATTTGCATGCCCGCGCGTCCAACGGCGGCACCGGCTTTTTGAGCGGTTTTTCCGGCGCGATGAGCTGCTTGTGCAAATGCGCCGCCAACCTTTTTACCCACGCCGCCGGTGTCGGCACCTTTCGCAAATTTGTTAGCAAAGTTTCCGCCTTCATCCAAGAATACCCATCCCATCAGGCAAATTACCACAAGTTTTGTTCCGGTAACCCCCCAATATGCCAGACCATTAATCGGATCGGCCAAAAAGTCATACCCAGTATTTTCACCGGCATGTTGGTTTAAGGCGCGCATAAATTGGTCAACCACCGTCATGATAATGTAAATGATAATGCTTAAAAAGACAAAGTTAAACATGGCGTTCATAAAGAAATCCCATATTTTCTTTAAGTATCCCGAAGTTATTTTGAACGCCCATGCGCCGATAGCCGCCGGTGCCAAACCGGTGGCAATGGCCATTTGCAGCACGGCGTCCACCAGACACCACGGAAAGGCAAAAAGCAACACCAAGCTACCGAGATAAATAACTAATCCCGTGATAAGATAAGGGAAAGACGGTATGATAAACCGGATAAACGCCTTATCGCGCCAAGCCACACACATGGCCTGCCGCCCATAGGCCATCATCTTGCCGATGCTGTCTTGAATGCTTTTGATGGTACAAACGATGTTTTTGCCCATACTGACCGGTAATCCGCCGGTTGATTGTTCGGTCACGCCGGTGCTGGAATCATAGCCCATAATATTTTGCATATATTCGGCACCGTCCGGACACGATACTTGTTGATTTGGGTTGTTGCTGTTATACGTGCCTTTTCCGGTAATGGTTTGTACAAAAGTCATGCCGGTGTTAAAAACCGGTTCCAATGTCATGCTGACAATCTGGAAATAACTGACTTTCAAAATAAGCACAATCACCAAAACCCGAAACGCCTGCACCAAAAATTCTTGTATCATCTTGCGTGGATCTTTAACTTCAACCGAGGCGATGTTACGTAAAACAAAGAGGCTTATCCATAGGGCAAAGCAGACAATAATAACGTTTGCCACGCCGTTTGCCAAAGCTTTATAGGCGTTTAAGGCAATCGTGCTTGCGGTGTTGAACATAACTCTGAATAACGGACAGAACCAACATTCCTCGCTTTTAGGCAAAAAACGCTCCAGAGAACATCCGGTCATGGCGGAATACACGGTATTTGAATCAGCGCCGAAAGATTCCGGATTCATGGAACCGACAGCCGTTGCCGCTGATTTTGTTTCGGCAGCTTCTTCAGATAATTCCTCCCATTCATCCGTTCCGGTCTTGTCCTGACATTGCTGGACATCGTAAGGACAGCCCCCGCAGAATGTTTGAATATTGTCGCACAGTGGGTTGATAATGGAAGTTTTAAGTGTGGCATAACCCTTTTCCCAACCACCGCTGTGAATTTCAAAGTGAAGGTGCGGGCCGTACGGTGAACATGAGCCAACCTTATCCGGCCAATCACAGCTTTCTCCGGTTTGGCTTGAATAATTTGAGCCGCCGACATAGCCGATGACTTGGCCGCGCCGCACTTGACCGCCGGTAACGGCGTAACTTTTCAAATGCATATAAACCGTGATATATTTGTTATCGCAACCACTGTTTTGATTTCCGCCCGAACATTTACAAACTTTTTCATGCTCAATGATAATAACACGTCCGCCGCCGCCCATCCATTTGGCATGTACAACGGTGCCATCGGCTGCTGCTGTTACCGGCGTTCCTTCTGTTGCCGAATAGTCAGTACCTAAATGGTTACGCGGTTTGGGGTTGCCGCCGGCGCCGTTGGCGCGGTAACAGTTGGTCTCGGAAACGCGTTTAATGCCGGATACAGGCATAGTATCCAAACATGTACCCGCTTGAGCGTTTTGATTCATAATGCAGTTGGGATCCACGTCATAACGCGTTCCACTCGGACATTGCTCGGATAGAGTTCCGTCGCTGCCTACGGAAAGTTGGCAAGTACTGTTGCTGCAAGAATTGTCGCAACCGCCGGAAGAAGAACTGCCGGAATTATCGCCAAACATTTGTGCATTGCAAGAACAAGGCAACAAATATAATCCGACGGCCATAAGAATGGCGCCCAGTATCTTCAGATTATGTTTCTTCTTGTCTAACATTCTTGCTTCCCTGTTTTTTTAAGACCATGGCTGATTATATTTCCGTCTTTCTTCCTCTTCCTGCCTTGCCCGCTCTTCTTCCTCCCGTTCGGTTTGTGCAGTGGAAGCCGACCAACCGGCGGGCTTTTTGTTATGTTGCATCTTTTCGCCCACTCGCATCAAGATGTTTCCGCCGGTTTTTGCCCAGTTTTTAACATAAGCGGCTTGTGTGGCTGTTTTTAAAACCTTAATCGGGGCCTTGGCCACACCGGCGGCGATGGCGGCCGGGGCTTTGGCTACACCCGCGGCAACGGCGACAGGAGCTTTAAGCATACCGCGCGTAACGGCTTTTCCGGCAGCGACAATTTTTGAATCACCTTCTTTTTTGCCTAATGCTTGGTTTATTTTGTTGTATATGTCATTTTTTATTCTATCGGCCGGATTGTTGATGCGATCTCTGATTTTATCCACGCCCTGCTGCGCCCGATCAAAGGCGTTGATAGTGTTGTCATAAGCTTTTTGAATAGCGTTTCCTGATTTTTTAAGGGCATTTCGTGTGGAACGCATACCTTGCGCAAGACGTGTTTGTTTAAATTTTTCCGAGGCGTTCGTCAGCGGTTGGCTGATTTTGTCGGCGGCCTTGCCGGTCGTTTGATTGAGCTTGTCTACTCCGGCGTTAATTTTGTTATCAATACGGTTACGAATATCCTGACTGGCATTTTTTCCCAGAACGGCGCGGCCGACGGTGCCCATAACCGCTCGGTTTGCAAAACGCGTTGCGCCGCCGATAGCTTTGCCGGCAGTATTTCCGAGCGACCTAACGCCTTTATTGACGGCTTCACCCGGATGTGTTGCATAATGTGCAGCTTTTTTAATTTGTTGATTATAACCGCCGGTTAAAAGTTTTCCGGTTGCTACGGTGGCTCTGCCCATTTGTGTTTTGGCAACATCGCCGGCCCATGCGGCTGCAGGAGCAACGGCCTTCTTCTTGGCAAAATCCATAGCCTGCGTCATGCTGCCGTGCATCGGCGAAGCTTTTTGTCCGCCACCAAACGCTTTATCGGGGAAAAACTGATCCACATAATCTTCAATTGTGGAACCAATGAGTTTCATGCCATAAACCAAAGCAAACAACACTATCAAAAAATTTGTGCTGGCAAGACTAAAATCTTCAGTAATTGTATCGGTTTCATTGCGGTCAATTCGTTTAAAAATGTCTTCCAGTCCGCCGCCGGCTTCACCAATTAAATTAAGCGCGTAAGAAACCGTGATGGCCAAAAAGGCAAATACAGCTGCGTTTTTCAAAATAATACTGATAATGACCGTTAATTTGCTTTTGGTTGGCGGAAAAGGCCATAAAGCCACACCGATGGGCAGGGCAATCACCGCAAATCCCAGCTTAAAAGCAATATCAACCAGATAAAAGGTAACGCTCAACGTTAGCATAAACCCGATAAAATAAATGATAGCGCCGCAGAACCATACCGGAAGATTCGGATAACTGAACAGTTGCACGCCCAGAATGGTCACGCGTTGTTTGTTGGCATGCACGGCGTTACAGGTCAAGGCATGCCCGAGCACCATCACCAAAGAAACGGAGTCGCTTATTTGTCGCGTGGTGTTGTAAATGCTTGATAATACTGTGTCCGGAATAATTCCGCCGCCTAAAGATGTGTCTTTTTGTTCCGGTGTACGTTGTTGCCGAGCTGCTCTTAGTTCATTACAGATTTGCTGCCTTTCCGAACGGCTCAAACGCCGGCCGTAGTCAGCCGCATCCGCCGTTTGCGGCAGAAGAAACATTGCAAGCGTCAAGATGGAAACCAATATGTATAAAACCTTTTTCATCATTGGTTTTCTCCCTGTAGCTCTTCAAAGTTTTCTTGTGTCAGTTCATAATTAATACCGACATTAGCCGTCAAAATGGCTGAACCGAAATCTGTTCCGGCCAGCATAATCGGTTCCATCGTATAATGCAAGATGGTAGGGATGCCCGAATTGACAATTACAAAAGCTAGAAAGACCTTAAACAGCTGTATTAAGAGATCTTGAATCATTTTCATCGGTTCAACCGTTGTGAAAGAAGAAATATTTTTTAACACAAATAGCCCGATCCATAAAACCATACCAACCACCAAAATGGCATTTCCGGCCTCACGGGAAACCTGATAAGCTTTGGCGCCGGCTCTTATGAAAGCCGAGGCCAGAATTTCTACAATTTCACAACTGTAACATGTAGAAGAATACATTTCCATTAAGTTTTCCGTAATGCAGTTTGTGCCTTCAATATGAGCCTTATGTCGGGTCAAACCGAAAATCTTGAGATCAGAATCGCCAGTGAGGCCGCCGATGTTGGAGCGTTCGCAATTGGCGGGTACAGGAGCATCACGACTGATGCAGTTGTAGACATAGGTGGTTCTTGATACAAAATACACGACGTGTTTTACTTTACATTTGTAACAACGGTGGGTGTTTAAATTACAATGTATCGGTTGGCCGCCGATGGTTTGTCCGCAAACAATGGTATAATCGGAACTCAAAGCCGCTTCGGCCGGTTTATTAAATATACTTATTCCGCAGACGATTAATACCAGCGCAAAAGCAAATTTCAGGGTATGGAACATCGGATTTCTCATTCTTTGTCCCTCCCTGCAAGCGCGTTTAATTTGGCACGCATCAGCCGCCGCGTTTTTTGAATTTTCTGCCGTGCTTCTTTTAATTTTTGCACCTTGTCTATAACGGTTGTAAAGGCTTTACCGGCTCCCATGGAAACCAAAGTGAATATCTTTTTAGCCGTCCATGCCGCAAGTTTGGCAATTTTCTTTTGGAAGTTGGTACCACCGCCGCCGCCGACCAGTGAATCGGCCAACGAAACGGCTAATCCGATGCTTTTCAGAATAAGAAAAGCAATCAAAATCATAGAAAGCATCACCACGCCAAATTCTTGATAAGCCTGTTTATCCCCTAAAAATTCGTAGTTATCTTTAATGATGGTCTGCATAGCAAGCATAGCCATGGTAATAATAACCGCGATACACATCATCACCGCTGAAGAGTTAAAAATTGTTTCTATGCCGCCCTTTGCCCATTTTCGGCTGAATTTAAAAGGCACGGACAAAATCAAAAAAGGTAAAATGATAACAATAATGTTCATTCTGAAAATACTGTCAACCAGATAAAAAACAAAAGATATTTTCACAAACAAGAAGATAACATAAATCGTTGCACCAGAAACCCAACTTGATAAACTCGTGGCCGCTAACAATTCTTTGGCAATGACAAAACCCACCTGCATACGATCGCTTGTTGCACAGACCAGACATTGCATTAAATCAGACGGTCCGGTCGGGAAAGAAGCAGACCCGCCGGAATATGAAACAGGCTCCAAAGGCGGTGCTGCGCATATCAACGAATTGGTGTAAAACAAACAAGAATCACCCAAAAGTTGGCCTTTGCTGTCAACATCTTCGCCGTCGGCGGCAAGAGCAACAATACGACTGCCGTATTCTAAAAAGGCATAATACACAGGAAAGATAAATTTATTTAAAGTAAACAGCAGAAAAGTTGTTGAAGAAGCAAGCAAGCCGCAAAAAACGCATAGAAATGCCATACGTGAAACTTCAGTCCACACTTCGGCTGGCGATTCTTCAACAACGGAGCTAACGTGTTTTAAGATTCTAAACGACAACCAAATAGCAAAAGCAACCATGATAAAAGGCATCGTACTTTTGGTTACCTGTGGATAAGCTTTCATAGAAGATTCCGCCATGGCGTCATAAAACATAGCAAGCAAGGAAGCTTGCCAACAGGCTCGTTGTTGTTCATCCAGCTCACTTTCTTCACCTTCAAGTTCTACGCCCGAAACATCACCCTTATCTGAAGTACAGCCGGCAAGGCAGAACACCAGAGCGATAATCATCAGCCCTGATTTCAAAATTTTCCATATGTTCTGCCACTTTATCATGGTTTGTTCCCAAAAAAACATTTATTTTCCACCGGCACCACCGGCACCACCGCCACCAGCACCGCCAGCACCGCCACCGGCACCGCCAGCACCACCGGCATCACCGCCACCGGCACCGTTCGGATTTGATTTCGGTCCCAAGCCGAGTTTAGAGCCAACCTTGGCTAAACCGCCTTGAACTTTAGCTTTTGCAGCCTCCACCTTGCCTTTAGCGCCGGTTCCTTCGTATACGGCGCCAATTGTGGCGCCCGCCACGGCTTTGCCGCCTTTTGCCGCCGTTCCGGCAACTTTTTTGGCCGCTTGTGCTGCTGCGCCGCCAATCTTGTTGCCGATGCCTTGACCGCCACTGGTGCCGGAAACTTGGTTGGCCAAGTCGTTAATTTGTCCTACCAATTTGAAGGCAAACATACAGCAGGCAACCAAAACCAAAAAGTCAATGCCGCTGATATCCATCAAATCTTTTAATACATCAACCTCCGAGCCGTTAATGGCATCTTCCAAAGCATCCATACCGCCTTTACCGCCGGTTAAAGCCTGACTGATAAGCTCACTGTTTAAGCTGATAATCATTCCCATCATCACAAAGTTGAAAAAGGCATTCATAAAAATATCCCATCCGGTTTTAGTGTAAGAAGCCGTTACCTTAAACGGCCAACAGGCAATCAAAAACGGCAGTAAAGCGCAGAAAATACCAAACCGCACCACGGAATCCAAAAGGTAAAAACAGCACGCCAGAGCAATACACCAACCAAAAGCAAAAACCAATAACCCTTCAATCAACATGGAAAAATCAGGCAGAATGTTACTGGCTTCATGCGTGGAAATGCAGATTAACGATGCGCCGATAGCCGGCATTTGTGCCGAAGCTTTGCTGAACAAACGAACAGCAGCCATAATGCTGGCAAGCAAATCTTGTCCAATGGCTCCCGGAGGCATACCGGCTTGTTCTCCTTTGGTCAAAGTATGAAAATCAGTCAACAGATTCGGGTCAAACAATAACGCCAAACCAAATTCAAGACCTGCCGCCATCAGCGGATTAATCACATAATGGTAAATATAGCTTGAGTTGGATAACAAAATTGCTGCCAATGCCACCTTGAACCCTTGCACCATCAAAGTAGAAATATATTTCGGCGCATCTTGTTTGGTAAAAGCGCTGACGGTGATTAATGTCTGGTAAGCGATAAACAGCGCCAAAGCAACAATAATCACGTTACGGAAACTGCTGGCCAATGCGCCGTAAGATTTTGTTGCCATGGTTTGGTCTGTGTTTAAAATAACCTGAAAGAGCGGACATAAAATGCAGGCTTGAATTTCAGCATATCTGACCGGTAACGGCGTACATCCTTTAGAGGCGCCTTCGGCAGCGCGCCCCTTTTCATTTGTTACGATAAAATAAGATTGTCCGGGCGGGCACTCCTCGCCTTCAGGGACGACAACCTGACAAACTTCCGTAATATTTAAAGAGGGATCAAGCGCCATCAAAAAGTTTCTGACAGCGGCGTGTTCTTCTATGATTTGGTCTTTAAGCTTGCTAATTTGTTGCGCTTCTTGAATGGCTTTACCGGCACCGGCGTTGGGATTTCTTTCTTTTGCTGCCTGTTCTTGTGCCCGACTGATAACTTCATCCCAAACAGGGTATTTTGTGTAATAAAACAAATGAGTGCTAGTTAGTGTAATGTTGTTGGCTTTGGCAACTTTCTTTTCATTTGATGCCCAACCAAGAATTGACGATGTATCCATATAAAAAACAAAATCACTATAATTCTTTTTATAGGTCTTATTCATCAATTTTTGAAAACGCTCATCTTCGGTTTTAATCAAAGCGGAATCTTCACCCATCAAAAATTCCGCCCATAACTGACGGTTTTGCGCACGGCGGCGCGCCTCTTTTTCATTAATCTGGTAAGAATAAGATTTTGAATAATAATCTCTTACCTTTTGTTGGTATTCCTCGGCAAGTGATTTTAGCGTGTTCAAATGTGTGTTGGCAGCATTAACCAATTCTTGAATTTTTTCTTCGGAATAAGAATCAAGCCGACTGCTGCTGCTGACCGATTCTTCATAGGCTGCGGCGTTAAAACCGAAACCGCAGATAAAAAGAGCTGTCAGAATAGCAAAAAAATATGTTTTAGTCCGCGTGCGTGTCATTTTTGTTATCCTTATCGGCAAAGGGGCTACCCAAAGTTTTATAAGCAAAACCCAGAGCGGCGGCAACGCATATAACGGCAAATAGCATCATGTAAGGGCTGGCTAAAATATCAAAAACTCCTGTGAGCATAGCTCCCAGCACAACAAGAAACATAACCAAACTAATAAAAACCGATTTCATTTCCGCCTCACCAAACAATTTATTTTATTCTATCATAAAAATAGCAAAAATTATGTTACAATATCATTAAAGTTTAAAGTTACCTTTTTTCAAAAAATTAAGACACGCCATGGAAACATCCGGATTATTAAATACATTAAAGTAAGTATTTTTAATATGGGCAATACTTTCGGCAAAATCTTCTTCATTTGTTTCTGTTTTTAACGGCAGACCTTTAAACCGGCCGATAATCGGAGAAAGCAGTTTTTGCCCCCATGTCTCGCAAAAAATAATACCTTTTTGAATTTCTTCCGGAAGTTTGGAAATTGATTGTGCGCCTTTGGGTGTACCTTCCTTAAGCATCGGTCCGAAGATAAAATTAAACAATTTATATCGTGACAACAGCTCAAAAACATCGCTACCCGTATTAATCGGATTAACGTTAATCACTTTATTAATTCTAAAATTATCCTGCCAGCCATATGTGTTGGCTATAAGCATTCTTAAAAGCAGACAGCCTTCCCCCTTGGTTATAAAAGAAACTTTGCTGATATCTTCACAATGGTTTAAGAAGAATTCCAGTTGCCGAATATGATAACGCATCGGCTTGCGGGTTGACGGATAATTAACGGCCGCAACGTTATATCCGTTGGCAGTTAAATCTTTCCATAGCCGGCGGAAAACATTTTTATTGTCGCCGAGACCATGTAACAAGATAATCAACTCGCCGCTTTGCCTCGGAATTTCATAAACCTCAATAAATTTAACAAACGCTTTGCGGCAATGTTCAAAAGAACCCTCCGCCCGCTTAATATCCCAATTGTCAAGTAGACGGTAAATTTTTGAGTGATAATTGCGTTGGATTCGCCATTTTTGATAAAAAAACACATCTTCCCAAAATTGCGAGCCCCCGAACGTAAAAAAAGCAAACTTCATAAAATCCTCCGCTTTATTTAATATTCAGCTGATTGGGGATGGCGGTGATTGTAACAAGGGATTCGTTGTCACCGGTGGATTCTATCAAAATTTGCACAGCGCGATTTTCACGGTAATATGTCATCTGACTGATTCGGGCGCGCACGACGGCGACTTCAATCCAACGGTTTTTCGGCATTTCCGAAACATAAAAATCAAAAACCCGACTAGCGTTGTAGGGGGCGGTATAAACCAAGCTGCCAATCCAGTTGTCGCCGCTGCCCAAAGCTTTGGTGTCGCCTAGCTCCATATAAGCCTGCTCCGGAAAGGGAACATCCGGAAAATTAGCAAAAGCCGGCGGAATCGGTGAACCGTCAATACCGTTTATTTCAAAGGTTTCTGTTGCGCACCCATACAACCCCAAGCATAGGACGGCAATCATTGCTTTGAATTTCAATATTTTTTTAATCATTTTATTTATATCTCCGTTTAATCTTGCCAACATTATACATATTTAAAGTTAATAAAAAGGAAATAAGCGAATATTTTCGGACAATCTTTTCGCAATTTAAAATCAAATATTTTCAAGAGGTTAAAAGAAAGTAGAAAAAAAAGTAAAAAAAGTTGGAAAAAAGGTGTTGACAAAGCAGTATGAAATGGGTATAAGCGGTCTCACCGATGGATAAAATTGGTAAGTTATAAGATAAAGTATATAAGGATATAGAGAGGATATACAGGCAGCATATAGTGAGAGAAGTCTGTATATTTAAGGAACCTGTGAAGA
>CALXZI010000025.1 GCA_944393205.1 uncultured Alphaproteobacteria bacterium
TAATAGCTTTAATGAAAAAATATAAACTTCGCGCTTCGTTTAATTTGATACCATTTAACCCTTGGCCGGGGTGTGTTTTTCAACCAAGTGCGGAAAAAAGTATTAAGGATTTTGCCGCTGCGCTGGAAAAAGCCGGTTTTGCTGCACCAGTGAGAATGACACGTAGTCAAGATATTCTAGCGGCTTGTAGTCAGCTAAAGTCGCAAAAAGAAAAAAAGAACTCTTGACAAAAAACGTTTTATGTGTCAAATTAAAAAAACTAAAAAATTATTTATGATAAAGGATATGAAATTACCGCTGAAAGTTTTGTATGAAAGCGGTGAATCTTGGTATCTGGAACAATCCCAACCAATAGCCATTTTTCTTTATCAAGATAAAGCGGCCGTATATATCAGGGATTTACCCAAGATGCCATGGCGAGAAGCCAACAAGACGTGCTTTGATATGGATATCGGCAACTTGTATTGGCAAATCCCGAATAAAAAGCAACTGCAGTTGCTTTTGGATTATCGGGAAGAACTCAACCAAACACTTCAGGCTCTTGATATTCCCCTTTTACGTGAAAAAAAATATTGGGGACGCGACAAAATAGGGTTTGATATGCGGGTTGGTGTAGATTTATCTTTGGAGCGGGAAATTTATATTGAAGAATGTCAATATGCATTTACACGCCCGTTCTTAAGATTAGGCTCTTAAAAACTCCTTATGTATGGTTAAGGAGTTTTTTTTATAAAAATTTTTGAACATTGTATTTAAAGGTCGCATTTGCCATCAATGTCATAATCTAAACGGCTTTCATGCAAACCATAAGGATCTTGATGAATGATAACCTGCGCGTTAGGAAAAGCGTTTTTAATTTTTTCTTCTACCTTATCGGTTAAATTATGTGTTTTATAAAGTGTTAGGTTGCCATCCAACTCTAAATGGATTTCAAAAAAATAAGCCCCGCCCAAATCACGCGAACGGAAATCGTGATAACCTTCCACGCCTTCGCTGTTCAAAACCATGTCAATCACTTGTTGGCGGATATCTTCGCTTAATTCTTTGTCTGTCAAGGCGGCAACGGCTTCCGCAGCGATTTTATAAGCGTTATAAATCAAATAAGCGGAAATTGCAAAGGCGGTTAAAATATCAAACCAGCTGATGTTAAAAAATTTAACCACAATTAAAGAAAGAATAATGGAAAGATTGGTCAAAACGTCTACCGTATAATGAGCGCTATCCGCGGCAATGGCCGGAGAAGCTGTTTTGCGGGCAACATATTTTTGAAAAACAATCAACAAAACGGTTGCCGCCAGACTAATGGCCATAATGACAATGCCTATATTCGGTTTTTCCAACGGTGTCGGATTAAAAAGGCGAGTAATGCCGTCATACATGACGAACAATCCGGAACCGGCAATAAAAGCCGATTGAACCAAAGCGCTGATTGATTCCGCGCGGCCAAAACCGTAACGATGTTCTTTGTTTGCCGGACGTGTGGAAAAGCGGATGGCAATAAAAGAAACCGAAGAAGCGAAAACATCGGCCAAACTGTCAATCAACGAAGATAAAATTGCAAGCGAACCGGTATAAAAAGCCCCGAATATTTTAAGCAGACATAACCCGCCGGAAAGCATAACACTGGCGCTAGCAGCGGCTTTTTTAAGCCGATTGTTTTGTTCAGTCAAATTTTGCGGCATTTTTTATCAACTCCCAATCTTTAGCAGAAATTTCTAAAAAACGACCTTTAACATACGGTGCAAAAAATTGCAAATATTTTCCTCGGATTTTGTTGCCGAAATCATATTGAACCCAATATTTGCCGTTGGTTTTATAAAAATTAAGACTTATCTGATTGCCGTGCTCGGCTTTGATTTTCATTTTGAGTAATTTTTCAGGTTTATCAAGTTGTTGAGAGGAGGATATGAACGCTATATTTAAAAGATATTTCATAACCTCGGCTAACTTGTCAGGGTTGTTTTCGCCGTTGATGTTTTCCAACCTGCCAAACCGTAAATCCCAGATGTGGCTATAAGTCCATTGCTGCCAGTCAGGTGAAAGGTCTATAAAATCAGCCTCTGCCAACCAAACTTGGAATTTGCCGTCAAATTTGACATAAGCGGCGTTGGAACCGCGTCCGAGGTCAAGATTGTATTGTCCGACTTCAAAACTTAAAATTGGCTTATTATCTGCACCTAAAAGTTCAATTCTGGTATTGGGAGAGTTTTCACTTTCTATTGGTTGTAAACCAAACAACGCCAAATTTTCAGCCTTGTCTGATTTTTTTTCATAAAAACGAGCTTCAATTAAAGCACTCAAAAAACTGCGAATTCTTTCTTGAAACACCGGAAAATCCGGCTGTTCGGAAAGTTTCCAAACACCGTTTTCATTGATAAAATGAAGAATGTTGTCATGTGTTTTAATAATAATTGATTGAACTTGATTAATCTGTTCCGGAAGTTCAGGAAACAATGGCTTATCTTCATATTTCTGAATATCCGAACGATTGGCGCAATAAACCGAGATAATGCCAGCCAGCAAAATAATGGCGGCTGTGAGCGATATTTTCAACAAAGTGCGGTTGAACTTAAACGGAGTATGATAATTCCGTCGGCTTTTTTTCAGCCACAAGAAAACAAGCAAAGCAAAACTTAATATTAACGGAAGCATGAAAATATTAATAAATTTGACAATCATAGCAATATTTGCAATATCGCGATTGGCCTGAACACGAACAGCGCTTAATTCTTGCCGCAATTCATCAAGCTGTTTTCTGATGCCGCTGATAAGAGCAAGTTCATCGGCGGTAAAAATTTCCCGTTCTTCAAAATCGCGTTTGTTCCAAATTTCTTGAAGCTGATTTTTGACTTGATTAATACGATCAAAAATTTCTTCTTCTTTGATTTTATATTGAAAAACGTTTTGTTTACGCAGTTTTTCAATATCTGTAAACTCGCGGTTGCGGGCGCTTTTTCCGCGTAAATCAAGCATATCGGCATTATTTGTTAGATAATCCAAACTATTTAAGATGAAATCGGAATTGTTAAAAAGCGGAATGAAAAAGTTTCGTTCCAAAATGGTTTGTGAGGTTGTCCAAAAACTATCGTAAATAAAATCTGTATCGCCGACAACAATCATATTAAATTGGTTGTCCGGATTTTTCCCATGTACGGCCGCTGCCAAAATTTTAGGATTATCATCAGTTTTGAAATATGTAAGTACTTGACGTGGATTTAAACCATCATACACCACTTTAATAGGCATTAGAGAAGAATTTTGGCTGGCCTGCAGTAGTGGAACAAAGTCAATATTATTGCTTGTCGGCAATATCACCGAAACTGATGACATCAGAATGCTGTTCAAACCTTTGGTAACTGGATGCGAAGGATTGAAATTTTCTTTTTTGAGTTTGAACTGAATAATATCTTGAGTAAATGCTGGATTGTTTTTATAGTTGCTGGTAGCGTCTACGGTAATGGAATTATCTAAATCAGCCACCACATATTCATTATAAAACTTAATGCCCCAGAATTCATCCAAGCCATTTAAATTTGAGGGCGTAAATGGATGATTAACAGAGGAATAAATCCGCTGGGCTTCAGCGGCGCCGTCTAAAAGCAATAAGATATTGCCGTAATTTTGTGAATATTTTTTAACAGCCTCTGCCATTTCTGCGGAAATATTTTGCGGGTGAATCATAATCAACACATCAGGGTTTTCCTCTAAATCTTCCGGTTTGTTTATGTAACGGATATTATAAAATTCGCTTATTTTACGAGTGATTTCCCAAGGTTGTAAAATCATACTGTCATTGCCGCCACCGTTTATCGGAAGCGTTGATAATACGGCTGCGGTTTTTTTCTTGCGGCCGAGTTGATAAATTAAAGAAGTCAGATTCTGTTCCAAAAACGGCATTTGCGCCGGTGTGAAATAAGGAATGGCAAGTTTGTTTTGTAGCGTGTCGGTAACGGTCAAGCCAAACAGAGCGTTTTGATTAATATCAATCAAAGGTATCGGCTGAATACCATCGGCAATAGCTCGGTCTTCAATGTTATCCAAGCTTTGCGGATGGTAAATCCGATAATCAAAATTACCGTTGGAACGGTTTTTATATTGTGCCAAAAGTTGGCGGATTTTATCAAACATTTGCCGCATAGACGGATTACGCTGTTCCAAAATAGTGGAAAAATAAAGCTTTGCGGTAACCGGTTCGGTTAAGTTTTGCAAAACCATAACGGTGTTTTTGTTGAGCGTATATAATTTATCTTCGCTGAAATCAATTTGCGTGCCGCGGGTCAAGTTGTTTGCCAACAGATTAAAGCCCATAAAACCCAAAACCAACATCAACCATGCCCAAACATAGTAAGAACGATTGGTGGATTTTAGCCAAGAAGACGTACCAGCGGTACGAAAACCAACAATTAAAATTGTGGTAAAATTAAACAAAACGATAATGGAAACAAAGAACAACACATCGCGCAGTTCAATCAAACCGCCGGTAATATTTGTAAAATGCGTTAAAAAACTAAATGAGGCGATGGCATCAATCATATAATCAGGCAAAAATAGGCGGAAGAAAGACAAAATAAATTCCACGCCACTCCAGAAAAACATTAAATTAGCAGCTACCGCTAACACCAAAGCAATCACTTGATTTTTAGTTAAGGCTGACATGGTTTGTGAAATGGCAAGCATACAGCCGGCAAGAACGAAACTTCCGATATAGCTTAAAACAATAACAGCGTTGTCGGGTGTTCCCAATATATTAACCGTAATCCAAAAGGGAAAAGTAAGAACCAAGGCCAAAGCGCAAAACAGCCACGATGCCAAAAATTTTCCCCATACCAATGTTTCGGTTGAAACAGGCATAGTCATTATCTGCACGATAGTTTTGGTACGAAATTCTTCCGCCCACAAACGCATGGATATTCCGGGAATAAATAACAAATACAACCATGGCTGAAAAGCAAACATAACTTGTAACGAAGCTTGTCCGCGTTCAAAAAAATTTCCGAAATAAAAAGCCATGGCGGCATTCAAAATTAAAAAAGACATCAAATAAATATACGCAAGCGGCGAAATAAAATATCGCAGCAATTCATTTTTTGTAACAATCCATAAATTTTTCATGTTATTGTCCTTGTTAAATTTATTCTTCGGTGCTTTTTGTGAGTTTTCTAAAAGCTTCAGCTAAAGTTTTGGCTTTTGCTTTGGCTAAAACTTCCTGACAGCTGCCGTCAGCCATCATGTTGCCTTTATTAATCAAAATAATGCGTGTACAGATGGTTTCCGCCTCTTCCAAAAGATGGGTGGAAATTATAATCGTTTTATTTTTACCCATTTGTTCAATCAACCGCCGCATATGCTCTTTTTGGTTTGGGTCTAATCCGTCGGTTGGCTCGTCCAAAAGCAAAATGTCCGGATTGCTCAAAATGCTCTGGGCAAATCCCACACGCCGCAAATAGCCTTTAGAAAGAGTTTCTATTTTTTGGTTTAAAACATTTTCAATATTTGCCAGTTGTATGGAGCGTTCAATTTCTTTTGTGCCGACATGGCGCAAATCAGCCATATATTGCAAAAATATTTTAACACTCATATCCGGATACAAAGGCGAACCTTCCGGCAAAAAACCGATTTTGCTTTTAGCTTTGAGCGGGTGTTCGGCAATGTTTAAACCTTCCACTAAAATTGTGCCTGATGTTGGCGCCAAAAAGCCGGTAATCATGTTCATCAAAGTTGATTTTCCGGCGCCGTTTGGCCCTAAAAGCGCGATAACTTCGCTTTTTTTGGCGGTTAAATTAAAGTTGTCTACGGCTTTAATATTGCCGTAGAATTTGCATAAATGTTGTGTCCGGATAACATCTGTCATTTTGTTTTATCTTCCTTTTCATAAATTTCGCCGCCGGTCATGGGTTGAGCCACACCGGTTGTGGTAGGAAAAGTTATCGGTAGCCCGTAAATCCGCCGTGCTGCCAAAAAAGCTATTGCCGGCGCATCGCCGATTTTAAAATCAAAAACATCTTCTTGCGCGGTTTCTATTTTCATTTCTTTTAAGTGCTGACGAATAAAACGCACCAATGTCGGGTTTTGTGCACCGCCACCGCAGATGACGGCGCATACCGGAACTTCCGGCAGATAAAGCGCCAAGGAATAAGCGATAGCCTCGCTAACAAAAGCGGTGGCCGTTGCCGCGCCGTCTTCTAATGATAACCCTTCCAGATGTTCGGTTTTGTCGTTAAAAGAATTGCGGTCTAATGATTTGGGCGGATATTTTCCGAAAAAATCGTGTTTCATCATCTGATTAATGATTTTTTCATGAACAATGCCGGTGGCGGCTAATTTGCCGTTAAAATCCATCTGCATGCCGCCGTGTTTGAAAACCCAGTCGTCAATTAAGGCGTTCCCCGGTCCGCAGTCAAATGCGACAATTTCACCCAAAGTGCCGGTCCAAATGAGGTTGGTGATGCCGCCGATGTTAATAAAGACATTAGGTTTGTTAAGAGTTTGCGCCAAAGCGCTGTAATAAGTGGCGGTAATCGGCGAGCCTTGTCCGCCGTTTAAGATATCGGCATTGCGAAAATGCGTTACGACTTTAATGCCGGTTTTTTCAGCCAATATGCGGCCTTTGCCGAGTTGATAAGTATAACCGTTTTGCGGTTCGTGACAAATGGTTGTTCCTTCCAGTCCGATGACATCCATCGGTTCATCGCTCTCACGATTGATTTCTTCAACAATTTCATTTATAAAGTCGGTAACTTCGGTTTCCGTTGTTTCAATTAAGGCGCGTTCTTCCGGATTGTCATAATGCATTCCCAAAACGGAACGGACTTTTTGTGCTAATGGTTCCGGATAAAGAAACTTGCGGGCTGATTTGACCTCATAAATATCCACGCCATCGGTTGACACCAAAGCGGCTTTAATGCCGTCCAAAGATGTTCCGCCCATTAATCCCAGAATATTTAACGGTTTTATCATCATTGTCAAAAACTTTACCTCGCTGCTTGCATTGTTATAAATATATGCTAATATGCGTTAAAATTTAGTATAAGGGAAAGAAAAATGAGCACATGGAAATCCGAATTTTTTAATATTATGGTTGAACGCGGTTTTTACAATCAATGCACCAATGACACGGGTTTTGATGAATATTTGGCTGATTGTGAAAAGAAAGGTACACCGGCCGTTGGTTATCTGGGTTCGGATCCGACCGGCGACAGTCTGCATGTCGGGCATATTGTGCCGGTGATGATGCTGCGTTGGTTTCAAAAATGCGGCCATAAACCGTTAACGATGGTTGGCGGCGCTACAGCGCGTATCGGCGACCCTTCCGGCAAAGACAAGTTGCGCCCGTTTTTGAGCGAAGAAGCTTTAGCACATAATACCGAAGGCTTAAAAAAATCTTTTTGCAAGTTCTTAAATTTTGAAACAGGTGCCAATGCTGCTGAAATGGTTGATAATTGGGACTGGTTCAAAGACATTAATTATCTGGCGTTTTTGCGTGATATCGGTACCTGTTATTCGGTGAACCGGATGTTGACGATGGAAAGTGTGAAAAGCCGCTTGGAACGCGAACAGCCGATGTCGTTTTTAGAGTTTAATTATCAGCTTTTGCAAGGTTATGATTTTTGTGTTTTGTATCAAAAATACGGCTGCCGCGCGCAAATTGCCGGATCTGACCAATGGGGCAATATTGTTTCCGGTACTGAACTTGGTCGCCGTCGTTATGATGTGGAATTGTTTGGTTTTACCTGCCCAATTTTGACTGATTCTTCCGGTAAAAAAATGGGCAAATCCGAAGGCAATGCCGTGTGGATTAATGATGAAAAACTTTCTTCGTATGATTACTATCAATATTTCCGCAACATTTGTGATGCCGAAGTCGGCAAATGTTTAAGAGTGTTTACGGATTTACCGATGGATGAAGTTCGTCGTTTAGAAAGCCTGAAAGACAAAGAAATTAATGAGGCTAAAAAGATTTTGGCTTATGAGGCTACCAAGATGTGCCGCGGTGAGGCGGAGGCTAAAGCCGCACAGAATACGGCGGTCAAAACTTTTGAACAAGGCATGGCCGGTGGTGATTTGCCGGAAATTAAAGCGGATTTAAATGCCGGCATTGGTGTGCTGGACGCCTTTTTGCAAATCGGTTTTGTTGAAAGCAAAGGCGAAGCGCGCCGTCTGATAAAACAAGCCGGCTTAAAAATCAATGACAAACCGGTTACGGATGAAAATTATAAAATAACGACTGCTGATTTGCTTAATGGTCAGGTTAAACTTTCCCAAGGCAAGAAGAAGCACGGTTTGATTAAAGCTTAAAACCAAACCCCCGTTCTTGATAGGACGGGGGTTTGTTATGCAAAAGTTTTTTTGTTTTATTTAAAAACAACCGCCCCTCATAAAAGAGAAAGGCCGTAGGTTGTATATCTAAAAATGCAATACTATCTTGCAGCTACCAGCGAAAGCGAAGAAATCGTATCGCCCATACCGACCAATGTAACCGGTTTTTCAATCAAAATTGTCGGCACCACAATCAAATCCCAGCGGCGATAGCGCCCAATACCGGTTTGTGCCAAATCATTTTGACCGGTCGCCCAAGCCAGACTATCAGCTTCAATTAACCCGACATCGGAAACTTCACGCCCGTGCGCCCATAAAAGTTCGTCAATAGAGCCGGTTCCGGCTTTGGCGGCGGCAATAGTTGCCGCTGTCATCATTCCTTTTAAGTTTTGCTCCGGTGAAATTTTAAAGTTTGTGTCCTGTAAAGTCATATACAACCCGAACATATGCAGTTGAATCCGCGGTACCGAGGTTTTTTCTTTGATTTTAACCAATCCTGAAAACAGATTTTCTGCCGTCGTTTGTTGCTGGCAGCGTTCAGCCAACGCCTCTTCATCAATAACTTCCAGAATATCTATGGTTTCCCGTTCGTTGATGCCGATTGAATCCATCAGGGGCGCGATTTTATCAATAATTTCTTTGCGGATAATTTTATCTTGCGTGGAAGCGATTTCTAAATGAAAAATACAATCAGGATTGTTTTTCCGCCATTTTTTTATTTCAGGAATAATGCCATCAATCAACTTTTTACCCTGATTGTTTGAGGTTAAAGCGTGAAAACCGGATAAAATAACATAATTAACTGAATTATTATGCACATAATGCATAAAATTTTTATCGGTAATAAGTTTCAAATTTAATGGGTCATATGTTGCAATAAAACGATTAGATTTAGGACACCGAAATTTTTGCCCTTCCAGTTCCAATACATCGCCTTTATCAAACTCAATAATCCAATGAATAAGCGGAACATCTTGTTGCCGGTCAATTTTATAAGCCGGTAAAACATTGCCTTTTTCATCAAAAGAAAGAAGGTTTTCAAGTTTGGCAAATTGTTCAGCTTGCAGTTTAGGCAAAGAATTTGTGTGTACAAACACATTTTTAATGCCGACCGTGGCCAGAGCGTTACCGACAATTCCGCCCTGTCCGCCGATTTGCAAACGATCATAACCGATGTTTTTATCCATCCAGTCGTAAACATCTTTTTCTTCGGTAATCCATTCTTCAGCGATACCGTTTACAAAGCATTTAAAAATTCCTCGCACAACATCATCGGGGGTCAGTATTTTTGTTTGCGTTACTTCTTTAAGCTCTTTTAAGGATAATTTTCTTGTTTGTGCCAATTCGGCCAAACGTTTGGCTGAAAGTTTGATAACTGCATCAATGTTGGCATTAAAGCCGGTTGCTGCGGCGTGGATTTCTTTTATTTTTGCCAACTGTTCCGGTACAATCTGATATTTTTTTTGCCAAATATTTTTCAAATCCGGTGTATCCATAAAACTTCTCCATCTTTATAAAATAGCGCTTAAATCAAAATTTTAAAGTTACTGAAGAACCGATTCGTTTTTAAAATTTTCCGCTTTCATGAAAGCCAGTGTTAAAGCTTGAATATTATTTAGAGCCTGAACAAAATCTACAGATTTTTCATATTTTTGTTGCCAAAGTTTAAAAGCAGGTGTCTGATACTTTACATCGGTTTGCATCAATAAAACCGCTTGGGAAAGCTCTCCGCCGTTGACCGCTTGATAAATCTTATCGGTATTATCAAGGTTGGTCTTGGCCGCGTTGTCGCCGCCGTTATATTCCACAACAATGAGTTTGCTTAATTTATCGTTAAGTTTTTCTTTCCAACTTACATTATAGGCTTTTGTTGTTTGTTCCGCCGCAATCGGTGTTTCCTTTGTCTTGTCGGCATTTTGTTCATGATATAAAAGATTAAATTCATCAATCAACATTTGCGGTGTCGCAACTCCGTCGGCGGCAGACAAGGCAATAGTTTCGGCGGATTTTTCCATATTTGTGCCGGTTGCCAGTTGGCGTAAAACCTCTGCCTCGTACACAAAAGGCCTGCCGCTTGCCGAAGCTTCTTTAACCAACATAGCGGCGGTTAAAATTAAAGCGCCTTGCGAGCTGACCTTACCCAAGGTTTGAACTTTTGTTTCCAACCCATCAACCCGTGTAACAAGCCCCAAAACAGCGGCATTGCTTGCTTTTGCGTCTAAAATTTCTTTATTGATTTGTAAAGATTTATTGATTCTTTCATTAAGAAAAGCTGTTCTTTTAATAAAAGTGTTATTGATTTTTTCCCATTCCTGCCGGCTGATATCCTGCGATTTTTCTTCTTGTAAAGCCTGCAATTGATTGTTAAGCCGGACAATTTGTTCTTTAAGAGCGTTAATTTCTTGTTTTTGTAAAGATAGTTCTTGCGATTTAACAAAAATCTGCGGGTTTTGATAAACATACCAACCGCCCAAAGCAATAAACACAACCACAACCGCCGTAATCGTTTTTTCAAAAGCCTTATTTTTGACTGGAGCTTTTTGTTTATCGTCGGCGCTGTGATTTTCCATAAGAGATTTTTTTTCGGTGTTTTTTACCATTTTTCCATCCTTTGTCTGAATAACTCTTGGCAAGAATATTTTTATAGTTTATATAATTAAAAAAAAACTGCAACAGATTAATTGGATTATGCAAAAATGATAGTGTTGGGGATTGAAAGCAGTTGTGATGAAACCGCGGCCGCCATCGTTAATGAAAAACGCGAGATTTTAGGCCAATCGTTGCTTTCGCAGGAAGAACACAAAGTCTACGGCGGCGTGGTGCCGGAAATTGCCGCCCGTGCGCATTTGGAACATATAGATGAAATTATAGGGCTTTGCGTGAAGCGTTCCGGTGTAAAATTAACGGATTTAGACGCTATTGCCGCCTCTGCCGGTCCGGGGTTGATCGGCGGGGTTGTAGTCGGTGTTATGGCTGCAAAAGCGTTGGCGTTGGCTTTGAACAAACCGTTTGTCGCCGTCAATCATTTGGAGGGACATGCTTTGTGCGCCCGACTTTCCAACAATGTGGAATATCCGTATTTGTTATTGCTGGTTTCCGGTGGTCATTGCCAGATTTTGGTTGTTAAAAACGTAGGCGAATATGAACGCTTGGGCACCACAATAGATGATGCCGCCGGTGAGGCTTTTGATAAAGTGGCAAAAATGTTGGGCTTGGGTTACCCCGGAGGTCCGATGATTGAAAAATCCGCCGCTGTCGGCGATGAAACGCGCTTTTCCCTGCCGCGGCCGCTTATCGGCTCCGATGATTGCAACTTGTCATTTTCCGGTTTAAAAACGGCGGTGCGTAAATTGATTGAATCCTATGCTCCCGACGGCGATTTAAATCATGCGGTAATTTCCGGCAAAGATATTGCCGATATTTGTGCCTGTTTCCAATACGCGGCAACGGATTGTCTTGTGCGCAAACTCAAAAGAGCCATCGGCATATTTAAACAAAAATATCCTAAAGGGCGTCATTTAGTGGTTTCCGGCGGTGTTGCCGCCAACACTTATTTGCGGGAAAAACTGCGGATTTTGGCTGATGAAAACGGCTTGGAATTTGCTGCGCCGCCGATTCGCTTTTGTACCGACAACGGTGTGATGGTGGCTTGGGCGGGGCTTGAACGATTCCGCGCCGGTCATACGGATTCGCTTGATTTTAAACCGCGTCCGCGCTGGCCGTTGGATGAAAACGCGCCTAAAGCGGCAGGCGCAGGCGGTGTTAAGGCTTAAGAAGGGAAGAATATGGAAAAACAACAAACAAATCTTCGCCCGCCGAAAGAAACGTTGAAAATTATGGAAATTTTCCATGCACGTGACCCTAACCCGCGTTGTGAGCTTAATTTTAAAAACGCCTATACTTTACTGGTAGCGGTGGTGTTGTCGGCACAAAGCACCGATAAAGGCGTCAACCGCGCAACGGAAAAACTGTTTAATATTGCCGATACGCCGCAAAAAATGCTTGATTTGGGGATAGGTGGCTTAAAAGAGTATATAAAGACCATCGGCTTATATAACAACAAAGCCAAGAGCATCATATCTTTAAGCAAAGATTTGGTTGAAAAACATAACGGCGAAGTGCCGCACAACCGTGAGGCTTTAGAAAGTTTAGCCGGTGTCGGTCGCAAAACCGCAAATGTCGTGCTGAATGTGTGGTTTAATGAACCGACTTTGGCGGTGGATACCCATGTTTTCAGAGTGGCGCACCGTTTGGACATGAGCCAAGGCAAAACGCCGTTGGAAGTTGAAAAAGACTTATTGAAAGTTTTGCCGCCGGAATACGCCAAAAACGCCAATCACTGGCTGGTGTTGTTCGGCCGTTATATTTGCAAAGCTCAAAATCCGGACTGCCAAAATTGTCCGATAAAAACATATTGCCACAGCAATGATAAGAAAGGTTAAACATGCCCAAAATATCAGTGATTATTCCGGTTTATAACGGTGAAAAATATCTTAAAGAATGTTTGGACAGCATTTTGTCGCAAACAATGTCTGACATTGAGGTTATATGTATCAATGACGGTTCAACTGATGATAGCTTAAAAATTTTGCAAGAATATCAAAATAAAGACCGCAGAATAAAAATCATAAACCAATCCAATCAAGGTCAGGCTATCGCCCGCAATCGTGCATTTGCTACGGCGGAAGGAAGATACATCGGTTATGTGGATTGCGACGACTGGATTCCGAAAGATTTTTATGAGAAACTATACAATGCGGCGGAAAAAACGGATGCCGACATTGCCGGTTGTAATATTATTTCGGTAAAAGAAAATGAAACAAAGCATATGCTGAAGCTGAAAAAACAAAAAGTTTATCAAACCACGCCGGATAAATATAAAGCTTTTAACGTACCGAAGTTAAATTATATTTGGAACAAAATTTATCGTCGGGATTTTATGCAAAAACACCATATATTTTTTCCCGAAGGAATGTTTTTTGAAGACATCTTGTTTACACATCAGATTTTAGATTGTTGTGCCAAAGCTGTCACGGTTCCCGACACCGTTTATTTTTATCGTCAAAATCCTAACTCAACGGTTAACACGATGAATGAAACAAAAGCAGGTCAACTCAAACAAGCCCTTACCGATGCGCAAAAATATGTTTTTGAAAAGCAGATTAAGATTGATTTAAGCAAATATCCCACGATAGATAAAAAGCATATAAAAGTTTTAGGCATACAAATCGTAAAAGTCAAAGAATGGCTTTATTTGAAAAAATATTATTTGTTCGGTATAAAAGTTTTTCAAAAGCAAAAGCCGTATACTTGATATTTTTCTAAAACCGTCCTACATTTTATTTTGGAAACAAAAGGAGCGGTTATGGACAATTTGCCGTTGTTAAGAGATATACATTTACCCGAGGAAATATCGGCTTTTCCGCTTGGTTACGGGTGGGCGGTGATTGCCGGTGTTTTGGTGTTATTGTACGCCGGTTATTGTTTGTTGCAATACATAAGAACCAAAAGTAAAAAATATTATGCCTTAAAACTCTTACAAAATGCGGCTGCGGATGATTTATCATCAGCGCGGCAGATTTCGGAGATTTTACGCCGGATTTGCGTTTATAAATATAAAGAGGCGGCATCTTTGTTCGGAGAAAAATGGATAGATTTCTTAAATACCAAAAGCCGCATAAAAATAACGAATTCCGCCGCCGAATTGCTTGTTTATGCGCCATATATGCCTCAATCCGAGCGTTTTAAACCCGAAGATTACCAGCAATTAAAAACTTTTGCCAAAAACTGGATAGGAGAAAATTTATGATTGAGTTTCGCTATCCGTTTATGATTGTTTTGTTGCTGTTACCGTTTTTGGTGCGCTATCTGCTGCCGGTGGTGCGCGGTATGTACGGCGATGCGTTAAAAGTTCCGTTTGTAAAAGATTTTACACAAATTGAAACACTGCAACAAAAAGGGGGTGCGTCGTCTGCGCCGATAAAATCAAAAACCGCTTTCTGGTTTTTATTCATTCTCTGGGGCTTGCTTATTTTGGCAGCTATGCGTCCGCAACAAATCGGGGAGCCGATTCGCTTAAAAAATGATAGTCGTGATATCTTGATGGTTATGGATATTTCCACATCCATGCTGGAAACAGATTTTTCTTATCAGGGCAAATGGTTAGACAGATTAACCGCGGTCAAAGCGGTGGCTTCCGATTTTATCAAAAAACGCCCTGCTGACCGCATGGGGCTGATTTTGTTTGGCACCAGAGCTTATTTACAAGTGCCGTTAACCTTTGACAAGTCTTCACTTAACGAGGTCTTATGGTCTATGGAGGCCGGCATGGCGGGAAATTCCACTTCCATCGGCGATGCTTTAGGTTTGGCGCTCAAAAATCTCCGACAAGAAGAAGCAACAACAGACAATCAAAACAAAATCATCATTTTGTTAACCGACGGTGAAAGCAACGACGGCAGTTTAAGCTTACCGCAAGCAATAGAGTTGGCGGAAAAAGAAGGCGTGAAGGTTTATACCATAGGTGTCGGCAGCGGCAGCTTCTCACTGGCAAATGCATTTTTCGGCATAAAAAATTCGCCTCTGGATGAAGAAAGCTTAAAAACACTGGCAGAAAAAACCAAAGGACGATATTTTCGTGCTGATGATTTAAAAGGTTTAGTCAGTGTGTATCAGGCAATTGACAAGTTAGAACCCGAAAATCGCGAACAAAATTTTGTTTATCCGCGGCAGGAGCTTTATTATTGGCCTTTGTTGGCTGCGTTTATCTTGGCGTCAATGATGGCTTATGCATATAGGAGGCGGCGGGCATGAACGGTTTTTTTTATGAGTTTATCTTCAATTTTCATTTTTTGCGCCCGTGGCTGTTGCTTTTGCTGCTTGTTCCCGCGATGTTTTATTTTATTTTATTTAAAAACGACGCCAATTTAAGCAGCTGGGAAAAAGTCTGCGATAAAAAACTTTTAGACTTTTTACTGATAAAAGGGGATAACGGCCGTCGCAAATTCAGCGTGTTTTTGATTTATGCCGGCCTGATTTTCAGCGTGATTGCCGCCGCCGGCCCGACATGGCAAAAGGAAGAGCAGGCGCTTTTGCTTAACAATAAGCCGATTATGATTTTGCTTAATTTATCAACCGACATGCAACAGTCTGATTTATCGCCGAACCGCTTAACCAGAGCCAAGATGGAAATAAAAACTTTGTTGGAACAAAAAGGCGTGGCGGATGCCGAAAGCGGCTTGATTGTTTATACCGCGGAACCATTTATGATTTCACCGCTATCGGATGATGGAGAATTAATTGCCAATTTGCTTCCGGCAATAAATTTTGACATTATGCCGATAAACGGCGACCGTCCGGACAGAGCCATCAACATGGCAGCAGAAAAAATTAAAGCAGCGGGTTATAATCACGGCGATATTATCTTGTTTGCCGCAGCGGCCGGAACAGATTTTTCGGCGGCACTAAAAGCGGCTGAAAAAGCGGCTGCCCTCGGCATACGGGTAAATACGGTCAATGTTTCCACAAAACCTTCTGCCGGTTTAACACGGTTGGCCGCCGCTGGACAAGGCGTTGCGGCCATATCTGCGGATATTGGCAAAATAGCGCAACAATTAAACAATCAGCACTCAAATGATAAAAAAGAAAGCGATAATATGTCGGAAAATTGGCGTGATTTCGGTTATTATCTGCTTTTTGTACCGCTTTTGTGCTGTCTTTATTTTTTCCGTCGCGGCTTATGGCTTGTTGTTCTGATAACAATAATATCAACGCCGGTATCGGCAGGATTCTTTTTAAATGATAATCAAGAAGCAATGAAACTTTATGAACAAGGACAATACATCAAAGCTGCCGAACAATTTAAGAATGAGCAATGGAAAGCTTCTTCATGGTATCGCGCCGGCGATTATGTCCGTGCCGCCGATTCTTTTTCTAAAGCCAAAGACCCCGAAAGTTTGTATAATTACGGCAATGCTTTGGCCAAAAGCGGCAAGATTGAAGAAGCGATAAAGCAATATGAGGAAGTATTGAAACAAAATCCGCAGCATGAAGATGCAAAATATAATTTGGAATATTTAAAACAGCAGCAACAACAGCAACAAAATCAACAACAGCAACAAAATCAGGATAAAGATGAGCAACAAAAACAACAAAACTCTTCTGACAATCAACAACAACAAAATCAAGATGAGCAACAGAACAATCAGCAGCAAACGCCGCAAGAAGAGGCTTCTTCTGACAATCAACAACAACAGCAACAAGCTCAATCTTCGGTAAATTCCGAAGAAACCGAAGATAAAAATCAAAACGAAGATTCCGACACGCCGCGACAAAACAAGCAAAATCCTTCTCAAACAGCAGAAGAAGAGCGCCAACAAACCGCACCGGCCAAAGAGGGGGAGAAAGATGAAAAATATGACGAGGAAGCACAGGCACGCGCCCAACAATTCCGAGAAATTCCCGAAGACAAGGGAGGGCTTTTGCGCGCATTTATTTATAAAGAATATATAAAGAACAGGTATGGAGATTAAAATGCACAAGAAATTTATTTTAGCTTTTATCTTTATAATGTTAATGAACATGAACGCCCATGCCGCAACATTGTCGGCATCGGTTGATAAAACGACAATACCGTTAGGAGAAATTTTTACCTTAACCATAAACGCCGATGAAAATCTTAACGAAAGTCCGGATTTAAATGTTTTACGAAAGGATTTTAAGGTTTATTCCACATCTGTTTCCCGCCAAAATTATATTATTAACGGCCGAAACACGGCTTCAGTTACATGGCAAATCGGTCTTATGGCGCTAAATGAAGGCAATCAGGAAATTCCGTCCATTCCGGTCGGCAAGGATAAAACACCGGCGGTAAAAATCAACGTTATCGGAGCATCAGCAGCAATATCTAGCGATTCGGCTTCGGTATCAGAACCCTCTGCACAAAATGAACAAATTGTGACACCGGCTAAATACGGCATCAAGGCTTTTATTGAAAACAATGAAAAACCGTATTATGTTCAACAGCAAATAACTTATAACGTTGTTATAAGCGATGATGGAAGCTTAACCGGCGCCGAACCGGTTTTTGAGACAAACGCTGCCGGCGATTGGATAATCAGAAATCTTGGTCGTCCGCAAACCGTTATGAGAACGGAAAACGACAAAAAGATAAGAGAAACAACTTTTAGATATGCTTTATTTGCGCAAAAGAGCGGAGATTTAACGATTCCGCAGGTGTGGTTTAATGGTTATGCGCTCCACCCCGAAACACCGAACGATATGAACGCTTTCAGCCAAGATATTTTTAATTTTACCATAAAAATGCCCTCTTTGTTTAATATGGAAAAACCGGTTTCGCTTCGTGCACCGGCTGAAAAAGTTAATATTCTGCCGGTGCCGGAAAATTATCCCGACAAATGGTGGCTTCCGGCTACAAAAGTAATTTTGAGTGCCGGATGGCCGGACGGAATACCGCAATTTAAAGCAGGAGAAGCCTTCCGTCGGGAAATAATTTTGCAAGCTGTCGGTGTGACGGAAAGTCAGTTGCCGGATATCAACCTTCCGCAAACAACAGATTTCCGCCAATATCCGGAAAAACCGACGCGCCAATTCGGCATAATCAAAGGAAATCCTGCGGCGGAAGAAAAAATCATTAACGTCTATATTCCCGAAAAAAGCGGTCTTTTGACCCTGCCGGAAATAACGTTGAATTGGTATAATACGCAAACGGGAACTTTTGAAAAAGCGACCATACCGGCTGAAAAAATTGATGTGGCTGAAAATCCGCAAATGGCAGTTCTGACGGATGCCGTGAATAATACGGATAAATCTGAAAACACAATTCTTGCTAACAACATAAGCATACCTAAAAAGGTCGCACCTGTTGAGACGGCAAAATCTTTTGCCACCGGTGTCCAAAACAAATTTTTTTATTTGGCTTTAATGGTCGTATTTGTTGCCGGCATATTGATTGGTTGGATATTTTTTTATCGGCGCGACAACAGAGGCAGACCTCAATGTGAAATGCGACAGTTTCCGGATTTTTTAATAAAAAAAGC
>CALXZI010000026.1 GCA_944393205.1 uncultured Alphaproteobacteria bacterium
TCTTACCATGGTCCACGTGACCAATCGTCCCGATGTTGCAGTGCGGCTTGCTCCGCTCAAATTTCTCTTTCGCCATTGTTGTTTCATCCTTGACATAAAAGGTTAAGACAATTTTTTGATGTTTAGGATTAATTTGGAGCGGGTGAGGGGAATCGAACCCCCGTCATAAGCTTGGAAGGCTTCTGCTCTACCATTGAGCTACACCCGCTTTATTCGCCTCTTATCGAGAGTTAACCTAAAATGGTGGAGGGGGATGGATTCGAACCATCGTAGACGAAAGTCGACGGATTTACAGTCCGTTGCATTTGACCGCTCTGCCACCCCTCCGTTAAGTAGACGGGAAAAGAACTAATCTTTTTTACCTTCTGCATTGCAACTAACCTTATTTTTGAGCGAATGTCAACCCCTTTTTTCACAATATCTTAATTAATTGCGCATATTTTAACATTTACGGAGAAAAGTTTTATGATAGATGGAATTCTGACAGAACAAAACAATCTCAACACGGCGGAAATTGATTTGCAATCAGCTTATGAAATTGCCCGCCTGATTAATCAGGAAGATAAGAAAGTGGCTTTGGCGGTAGAGACACAACTGCAATCTATCGGCACGGCTATAGAATCTATCGCTCAATCATTTTTAAATGGCGGACGCATGGCATATTTCGGTGCCGGTACCAGCGGCAGGCTTGGTGTGCTGGATGCGTCCGAATGTTGGCCGACTTTTGGTGTGGCTCGCGATATGGTGTGCGGTTTTGTTGCCGGCGGCAACAGGGCGTTGCGTCGTTCGGTGGAGGCTGCCGAAGATAATCAAGAGGCGGCTTTGGCCGATTTAAAGGCTTTTGAACCCAAGAGCGGTGATGTGGTTGTGGCTATTTCAGCTAGCGGTAATCCCGTTTACACACTGACAGTTTTACAAAAAGCAAAAGAAATCGGTTGTGTTACAATCGGGGTAACTTGTAATCCGGTGGCAAAGTTTAATGCTTTTGCAGATATCGTGATTTGTGTGCCGGTTGGGGCGGAGGTTTTGACGGGCTCGTCACGCATGAAAGCCGGTACGGCGCAAAAAATGGTCTTGAATATGCTTTCAACCGGCGCAATGATACGAATCGGCAAAACCTATAAAAATTATATGATTGATGTGCGGCTTAAAAACAAAAAACTTATGCAGCGCGGTTGTCGGATTGTGGCCGAGGTTTGTAAAATTACACCGGAGCAGGCGGCTGTTTATCTTAAAAAATCAGGTAAGAGCGTGAAACTTGCCTGCGTGATGGCAAGTAAAAAATGCAGCCGCAAAGAAGCTGAACAGTTGTTGGCAGATGCCGGCGGCATTTTGAGAAAGGTAATCGGATGAAAAGAAAGTTTGGAACAGAACAGAAAAATGCAAAGCCGTTGATATTATATGGCCGCCATGCCGTGTGGGCAGCGTTGCAAAATCCGCATCGGCGAATCGGCAAATTGGTATGTACGGCAGAAAATGCCGCAGAAATCAGCCGGAAATTTCCGCAGGTGCCATTGGAAATCAAAAACAAAAAAGATATTGACGGATTGTTGCCTAATGATGCCGTGCATCAAGGCTTTGCGCTCTATTGTCATCCGTTGGAACCGATAAGCATTGAAGATGTTTGCCGACAAAGCGAAGGAAAAGAAAATTGCCGCGTGTTGATTTTGGATCAGGTAACCGATCCGCAAAATATCGGCGCCATTGTTCGTTCCTGCGCGGCGTTTGGCGTGTCGGCGCTTGTGGTTCAGGATAAAAATTCACCACCGGAGAGCGGCGCTATGGCCAAAGCCGCTGCCGGCACGTTGGAATTGGTGCCGACGGTGCGTGCGACAAATTTAACGCGCGCTGTGGAAATTCTTAAAAAACACGGTTTTTGGGTTGTTGGTATGGATGGTTATGCCCAAACAACGATTGATAAAATGGATAAGAACGGCAAATTTGCCGTTGTGATGGGCAGCGAAGGCGTCGGCATGCGTCGGTTGGTGGAAGAAAGCTGCGATTTGACGGTGCGGCTGCCGATTTCAGATAAGGTGGAAAGTTTGAATGTTTCTACCGCGGCGGCAATCGTTTTGTATGAATTAAGCAAAGATTATATGGTATGATAAAAAATTATTATCAGCATTTGATGCAGAAGTAACGATGTAATAAAAAACAGAGAGCAATTTGCTCTCTGTTTTTTTGCAGATAATATGCCGCTAGAATGAATATTTAGCGTTTAACATTGCGGTATGGTCCTGATAATCTTCACGGAATCTGCCTTCCCAACCGGCAGAAATTTCAAGATTGTCGGAAACATTTGTGGCAACTTTTGCGCCAAATTCAAATCCGAGGCGATTAAGGTCTTCGCCATCAATGCGATAAGCCTCATTGTTTGCCAAAGAAACGTACGGATTGTTGTCATCATCAATCAGGTCATAAGTAATGCCCGCTTTCAGTTCCAGACGGATAACCATATTGTTGCCGATGATATAATCTTTTGCAACTTTGGCGCTGACAACCGCCGTTAAAATATCGCTGTCGTCAGAAGCAACAGAGGTGCCCAGCGCATCAGTGTAACCATCGCGTGAAATGTGGACATAACGTAATCCGGCTTCCGGCGTAACGTCATAGCCGTTTAATTTCATTTCATAGCCGTACACGGATTGAATGCCGAGCGAGTTTGTGTCATAATCTGCATCCGCATTATATCCTAACGCCAATTTCTTTTCGTCATAATCAGACCAGTTGTAGGAAACAAGCGTGTTGATGTACCAGTTCGCCGGACGATATTGACCGTATATCATGGCTGTGTGCGTATCAACATCTATATCTCGGATACCTGAAGAGATGTCGGCTTGGTTGTAAGCATAACCGATGCCGAGTTTCACGGCATTGTTAACCTGCTTATCTATACCCATGGCGACACCATAAATATCACCGTCAAAACCACTGGCTTTGGAGGTGGAATCGTGATCAACTCTGTTAAACAGGCCTCTGATCCACGCCTTTACCTGCTTGAACGTATTGCCGGAGGATTTACTTTCGGCAATTGCACCGTCTTTATTGTTCAACTCGTCAGACACGGTAGAGAAGACCATATTATGAATTTCCGTTTCAATGGTTCTGACCAATGGATTGGCCTCCGCTGTTAACAACTCGGAAGCGTCTTTTGCCGCCGCAACTTGAGCTTTGTCGGCAGATTGCAAACCGCTGTTTAAAGCATTTGTGAAGTCATTAAAGCTTTGATTGTCGGATGAAGCATCAGACAACGCTGCTTGAATTGCTGCTGCTTGCGAGCCTGTCGCACCTAAAGATGATGCCACTTCATTGGCGGATTTTTGCGCGGCCGTCCAAGTGTTGGAGCTTTCATCTTTGGTAAATGTATACAATGCGTTGTTATCAGCAACGGTAAAGTCGGCACCTTCATCGTTAAACAAAGTTTCCAGATTAAAGGTGGCGTCTTTTTCGCCCTTGCCGACAATCAGGCCGACGCTGACGTTTTTGCCGGTTGAATATGTGACCTCATCGGCAAATGTTGCATTTGAGGTAACGTTTAACGTTGCGTCGTCGTTGAAATGCGCCTTACCTAAACCAGAAATACCACCGTCAAGGTTTAACGTGCCGGAAACGTTCATTATAGAGCTTGCTTGTTGCAGGTTGATGTCGCTGTAATTTTTACTTTCGGCAGCGGCTTCCTGACTTGCGGCAATCTTGTTGTTGGTAAAAGTGTTAACACCTTCAAAGGTTGTTGTGCCTTCAGCAACTTTGTAAGCACCGCCGTCTTGAGCCGCGGAGTTGCCTTCAAACGTTGAGTTGACGACCTTTACCGTACCGCTGGCAGAAATTGCGCCGCCCGCTTGATCGGCATGGTTATTTTTGAACGTAACGTTGTTTATTTCCAAAGGCATGCTTGTGGTGCCGCCGTTGGCAATGGCACCGCCGTTTCCGCCAGAAGTATTATTTTCAAAAATACTGTTGCTGATTTTCATTGAGCCGTTGGTATACTTATTGCTAGCTTTGTTATAAATTGCACCGCCTAAAGCATCTGAATGGTTGTTAACAAAAGTGCTGTTGACGATATTCATGACACCACCGGAGTTATTGATGGCGCCGCCGCCTGCGGTTGAGGTGTTGCCGTCAAAGGTAACATTATCCAATGTGCCGATTGTCCCGCGGTTATAAATTGCACCACCGGTGCCCGCTAATGCATGGTTGTTTTTAAATAGAGAGCCGGAGGCAATTTCTACCACGCTGGTATCGGCTTGGCCGTCGTCTGCATCAACGAAAATCGCGCCGCCGTAATTTGCTTCGTTACCTTCAAAGGTTGATTGTCCGAGCTTTAAGAAGTTGTTGCTTCCCTCGCCAAGTTCTGTGCGAATAATGTTACCGACGTAAATTGCACCGCCGTAATTACCTGCTTTGTTTTGAGAGAATTCTACCGAGCCGAGTTCAGCTTGGGCGCCATCGTTGATAAAGAAAGCGCCGCCGTTTGTTTCGGCTTCGTTCATGCTAAATTTTGCGCCGTTACCCATTGTCAAAACGGATGCTTTTTTATTTTCAATGTCATTGTCAGAAACCCATACAGCAACAGCACCGCCTTGTTCGGCTTTGTTACCTTCAAAGTACGCTTCTTCGCCGATGGTTAATCCTTCGGGTGCGTATTCAACAGCAATGGCGCCGCCAAACCAGCTTGTACCATCTTTGCCTGCTATATTGTCTTTAAATTCGGCGTTGTTGCCGATTTTGGCTACAGTTGAGGCAACAGGGGTTGGTTCGTCAGTACCAGTATTCGGCGATTGACGAATATATAATGCACCGCCGCCACCATTTGAAATGTTTCCGGTAAAATGAACGCCGTCACCAATTTCAAAACCGCTCAACGCTTTCATTGCACCGCCGGATGCTACGGAAGTGTTTTTGATGAAATGAACGTCATTTCCGATATTAATATCACCTTGGGTATCAACAGTAACCGCACCGGCATTCTGTCCTTGCGTTGTATGCAAATCTGTAAAAGTCGTACCGGTTGCGACGGTTGTTCCCAAATCATTGGTATAAATGGAATCGGCACTTGCAGTTTGTGCCATTGCCGGCAATGCGAAAGCAACGCCGACCAAAGCCGTTGTTAACAAAAGATTTTTCTTCATAGGGTAACTCCTGATAAAGTTGTTTACATAAACGCCCGATAGTAAACAAGGTGTATAATTTTAACGAACGTTTAAATTATACATATCAAAGCAGCCGTACAAAATCAAGTTTTAATTTTAAATGTTCTGCATAAATATATTGACCAATATACGTTGTTATATTGATAAGTTGATAGGTTGGAAAAAATGTTCTATGTCGGGCGATTTTAAAGAAACCTGAAGATTTTTTGTGTAATCTTCAGGTCTTTTACCGTTAGGGCCGTTGTAGTATATTTATTTTATTGTCAGGGCTGTGGTGCGCTTTGCTGACCGGCAAGTTCGGCTTCTATGGCTGCTGCCAAATCTTCGTCAATCGGCAATGGAGGTAAGTCTTCTTTTGACACGGTCTCATCAAAAGTTTTTTCAGGTTTCATCATTTGCCGGTTAAGATTTTCGGCTTCGGTACTTAAAGCCTCGGAAAGTTCTTCCGCAGGAACGGTGACCGTGGTTTCTTCCGGTGTTTTATAATTTTCTTTGATGTTTAAAAGATTTTCCGGTCCGCTGTTGGTTTCTGCATCGGATGCGGAACGGGCATATTCGGGATTTTCTACTTTATACATGGTATCTTTGAATTGAATATTTTCAGGCACAATTGTTTCAGTTTCGGATCTGTTTTTTTGCTGCTGAACTCTGATTTCACGCAAAGTGGGGAGTGTATCGCGGGCGGCGAGTTGCTCTTCAGTTAAAAGCTGTTCCGGATTAGGTTCGCCGTTAAAACACTTTAGCAACCATACGTCATAAATCGGGTGTTCTACAGCATTAACCGCAGGTGAAGACGAAAACATCCATCCCTTGAAAATATTGAACTCTTCTTTATCAAAGCTTTTGTCAGTCACATCTACGAATGCAGAGTTTTCAGGGATTTCTTCTTCTGAACGGGTTTTGCATGAGCGTACCACGATTGAAAATGTACCAAATTTGACCTCGCCGCCGACCGGTACTTCAATCAAACTGACGCGGCCGGTTATTTTATCCATAGCTTGCATTTGCGCCATGTTCATGTCTATATCATCGGCATAAGCCGGTACGGCGGCCAATATGGCAGCCAGAGCAAAAAAAAGATTAGTTTTCATCGTTATCGTCCGTCACCATGAAAATAATTTCGCCGACCATGTCTTCCAAAGTTTTAAAATCTTTGGTGTTGGCAAAAGTATCGCCGTCTTTTAAAAATTCGTTGGATTTGCCAGGCTCTATTTTGACAAACCTATCACCGACCAAACCGTCTCCGGTAATGGCAACCACGCTATCTTTCGGGAGCTTGATATCGGAAGCAATGCTTAAAATAACGTTGACCATATAATCATCATTGTTTAATTTTTGATTGACCACCGTGCCGACCTTGACGCCGTTAATGCGAACATCGGAGCCGATATTTAGGCCGCCGACTTTTAAAAATCTGGCATTGAGCTCATAGCCTTTAACAACTTGCAGGTCTGATACACGGTAAGCAAACAGCAGGAAAAGTACGGCAATGATTAAAACAACAAAACCCATAATGGTTTCAATCGGTTTTTTATTCATGTTATTCTCCTAAAAATCTTCCATCGGCAGAGCCGGTTCATTTTTTTGCGATGTCTTGCGTTTGGCTTTTCCCATGGCCACAATGCGGTCTAAAAGTTCTTCCAAAACCATGGCGTCTTGCGTGTAATTAAAAAGGCCGTTGTCCGGAATATATTCTTCCGATCCGCCCGGTTCAATTTCAATATATTTACTGCCCATCAGACCGGAACTCACAATGGAAGCACTGCTGTCATCGGGGATTTTCACACCCTCTTTGATCTCAAGATTGAGCGTGGCGCTGAAATTCGGGTCAAGCTTGGCGCTGACGACACGGCCGATATCTACGCCCGCCATTCTTACTTTATCACCGACCAAAAGCCCATCGGTGCGGCCAAAAGTGGCCTTAATGTGGTAAAAATGTTCATCTACGTGCTTATAATCATTATGCGGAATTGCCATTAAGAAAAACAAAACACCGAACAGCATGATGGCAATCATGCCAAAATTAAAAGCTTTGCTTTCTTCTTTTGAAAATTTTTCCTGCAAGATTTCATCTCCGTTTTTTTAATTCATAATGCAAAATTTTGTTTTTGTCATCAGGAATTTATGTTGTTTGCAAAGACTTATTCTTCGGTATCGTCTTCTTCACCACCGCTGTTTAAATTGATGATGACGGTTTTCATCAGTTCATAATGATCATTGGTGAAAGACAAAAGGCATCTTTCGCGATCAAAGCTTTCGCCGCCGAAAGTATTTTGCGAAGCGACAACATAAAGCGAGCAATACCGATTGCGATAGGCCAGCCAACTGTTATACATATCTTTTAAATTGCCCGAAATCAAACCGTTACCATTGTTCCATTTTTTGATTGCTTGTTGTTTGGAAAGATTTAAATATATTTGTTGAACCTCTCTTAAAAGGCGCGTGTTTTCCGCTTTCATACATAGGGCAACTTCATTATCGTTGCGGGCTTTTTGATAACAGGCATCATATTCGGCCGTGGCATAAGCAGGCGTGGTTACCGTTGTTAACAACAAAAGAGCAAAAAGTTTTTTAAGCATAATCTTCTCCGAATTATATTATAAAACCATTGTAATATATAAGGTCTAAATGTCAATTGTGAAAAAAGATTTTCCATCACGTAAAATTTTGTTGGCGGGTGGCGTGTATTGGCCATCGGCATTATAAACATAAAAAGGCGGTGAAATAGTTGTCGGTGCTTTGGAATCTTTTTGTGCTATAACCAAAATTCGTTTGGCGTTTTGAGTCGGTTTGGAATATAGCGGAATAATTTTGATGCCGCCGGCGCGTCCGGAAAATGCATTGAGTGTTTCATTTAACGCCTGTGTGCGGTTGATTAAATAAATTTTTCCAAAAGGTTTGAGCATTTTTAAACAAAACTTCAACCACTCGGTGAGGGTAAAATTGTTATGATTATGCGCCAGAGCTTTACTCAAATTTGGAGAGGGTTGGTCATGTTCGGCATAAGGCGGGTTGGTGATGACGCGGTCAAAAGAACATGGTTTTAACGGGAGCTTTTTTTGACGGATATCGGCTTGATAATAAAACAAATTATCAAAACCATTTTCTGCCGCGCTTTGAGCAGATAATTCTGTTAGCCGCGGTTGGATCTCTAAGCCGAAAATTTGATTTTTGGGAAAACGATAAGCCAGACACAACGAAACCGCGCCGGTGCCGGAACCAACGTCTAAAACTCTTTCTTGAGATTTTAAATTATCTATCAGTGCAGATAGGAAAACGGCGTCGGATGAGGCTCGGTATCCGTCAATCGGCTGTAAAATCCTCACTTTTTTGTTCAAGAGGTGGTTTTCGGTATAGTCGTTCATAAAGATATCCTTTTTTCTTTTTTTAACACAAAAAGATTAAGGATTAAATAAAAAAAACACCTCTTGGCACAAGAGGTGTCTGTGAAAATCTTTTGACGAATTAATCGTTGGCGCCTGGGCAAACTTTTGCTTGTTCGGCGTTGAATTTTACGAATTTTTCATCAGCGTCGGCATCGTTAGAGATGGCACCTTGCGGGCATTCGGAAATGCAAACGCCGCAATCAATGCAAGTATCAGGATCAACCACCAACTGGGTTTCGCATTCATGAAAAGCGTCAACCGGACATACGCTGGCGCAGGCTTTGCATTTGATGCAGCTGTCATTTACTACTGAAGGCATATTTTATCTCCTTATAATCAGATTGATTTATAAATTCAGGGCATATGTTTAGCGCATTTGAAAATAAAAGCAAGTAAAATTTTATGATAGGCTCTTGCGCAAGACGTTTTTTGTTCCCATATAAATGGTATGTTTTTAAGCAAGGAGTTCAAAATGAGCGAAAAAAGAGAGTTTCAAACCGAAGTTACTAAACTTTTGGATATTGTGATTAACTCGCTGTATTCGGAAAAATATATTTTTTTAAGAGAATTGATTTCCAATGCCAGCGATGCTTGTGACAAGTTAAAATATTGGGCGTTGACGAATCCGAATGCCGCAAAGACATCGGGTGAATTTAAAATCAAAATTATTCCGGATGAAAAAGAAAATACACTGATTGTTTCCGATAACGGAATCGGTATGAACAAAGACGATTTAATCAACCATATCGGCACAATCGCTAAATCCGGTACGGCCGATTTTGTGCGCAATGCCAAAGACAACGGTTCGGTGGTGGATTTAATTGGGCAATTCGGTGTTGGGTTTTATTCGGCTTTTATGGTTGCTAAAAAAGTTGAAATCATCACCCGCAAAGTCGGTGAAGAGCAAGCATGGAAATGGGTTTCCGACGGGCTCGGCGGTTATGAAATTTCGGAAACAAAAAGAGAATCCAACGGTACAGACATTAAATTGTTTTTAAAAGACGATGCCAAAGACTTTACTGACACGATTTATTTGCGCCATGTTATCCGTACTTATTCGGACCACGTGGAATATCCGATTGTGTTGGATTTGGGTAAGGCCGGCGAAGAAACGGTCAATACGGCGTCGGCTTTGTGGACGCGTAATAAGGCAGACATTACGCCGGAACAATATAAAGAGTTTTATCGGCATATTTCCAAAAATTTTGATAATCCGTGGTTAACGCTGCATTTTAAGGCGGAAGGCAGCATAGAATACAATGCGTTGCTGTACATTCCGTCAACCGCACCGTATGATTTGTTTCAGCCCGACCCTCAGCAGAGCTTGAAGCTTTATGTCAACAAGGTGTTTATTTCCGACAAGGTTGAAGGGTTGATGCCGGCATATTTGCGCTTTGTCAAAGGTGTGGTAGACAGCTCGGATTTGCCGCTTAACATCTCGCGCGAGATGCTTCAACAAAGCGCTTTGCTTGCCAAAATCCGCCAAGGGACAGTATCCAGAATCTTAAAAGAATTAACCAAACGCATGAAAGATTATGATGATTATTTGAAATTCTGGAACGCTTTCGGTATTGCCTTTAAAGAAGGTATTTATGAGGACTTTTCCAACCGTGAGGAAGTGGCGGCGTTGTCATTGTTTGCCTCCACAAATTCAGAAGAAAAACTCACTTCTTTGGATGAATATATTTCGCGCGCAAAGCCGGAGCAAAAATCCATTTATTACATTACCGGCGATGATGTGCCGACGCTTCGCAACAATCCGCAACTGGAGGCGTTTAAGGAAAAAGGCGTTGAGGTTTTGCTTTTAACCGATCCGATTGACGAGTTCTGGACCCAAACTTTAACGACTTATAAAACTTTTGCGATAAAGCACATTTCGCAGGCCGATGTTGATTTGAATATTAAGCACGATGGTGAAAAAGCCGATGAGGGCGATTTGAAAAAATTGACTGATTTGATGGCGGATATGTTTAAAAACGAAGTCGGCAAAGTGATTGTGACTGAAAAGCTGACCAAGAGTCCGGCGGCGCTTAATGTGGAGAACGGGCAGATGAGCATTCATCTGGAGCGGCTGATGCGCAACCATCAACAGCAAACGGCATTTGCCAGCACTCGGATTTTGGAAATAAATCCGTATCATCCGTTGATTATCAAACTGGCGGAAATGCTTGGTGATGAAAACAAAAAAACAGAAGTTTCGGAAGTTTCGCGTCTGGTGTTGGATCAAGCCAAAATCGCCGAAGGCGAAGCGGTTTCCGATCCCTCGTTTTTTGCCGAAAAGGTTAGCGAATATATCTTGAAAGGAATGTGATTCTATCTATGCCAGCAAAAAAATATCCGGCAGCTGCCGGATATTTTTTTGTTACTGCTGGGCTTATTTTCCACCGCCGAGTTTTTGAATAAATATCTGCATCATCTTAACAATATATGGACGATTTTCAGGTGTTTCCAAAGCAGATAAAATATCACGATCCAAAACAGGAACAGCGTTTTTCTTTTTAACGAACACTTTAATCAACGCCTTTTTTAGTTGATCGGGGGTTGCCTGTTTTTGAGTTAAAAATAATTCTAATCCTTTAGCAACGACAGAGCGCGTCAAAGAATTTGGGTTGCGCGAGCGGAAAGTTTCGGCCGTGCCTTTGACGATATCTTGATTCATCTTGCCGGAAAGAATAATGGAGGCGACCGTAGTTTCGGCGTTTATTCCATGATGTTTTTCTGTTATGCCGACGGTTTGGGCTATTAAGACAACCGCAGCAATACGCGCCGCATAGGCGGAATGGTAATTACCGCTTTTGTAAAGCAATAGATAAGCCGTGCCGATGTTGGTGTTTTTGCCTTGTTGTGTTTCAGAAACGATGTAACTGAAGGTGTCGTATAAAAGGCGACCGAATTCTTGAAGATCGGCGGCGGGGAATGAAAGATTGTCATCACTGATGGTGTATATGACTTCTTTCATAATGCCTTTTAAAATGGCGCTGTCAACATTTTGACGAATGATGAGATCGCCGATTGAGGGCATAAATTCTTTCGGAATATCAAGCGTTAATGATTCTTTATCCAAGTCTTTAATATTTTCCGAAATGATTTTTAACAAAGGTACGGCAGTTTCCGTATTTTGCCGCATTTTGATAATTTCTTTTTTAATGACATTGCCGCAACGAATGGCGGTGCTAGCCAATGACGAAGCATAAATGTTAAACAGTAAGCTGCCGAGTTTTTCTTTGTCGGCAACCGATAACAACGGTTGTTCAGATTCAAAAATACCAATACTCTTGATGCCTTCTGCGATAAAGCCTTTCATGATGTGTGAATCAAAAAGCAAATGCGGATTGTTTAAGGCATTGTTCAGGCTGTCAATAAAGTCTTGCGAGCTGAAATCCGTGTAAAAATCGGCAAGTGCCAGCAGTCCGCGTTGACATTCCTGCAGGTAGGTTGATATGGTTTGTCTTTCTTTATAAGCGCGGTCAATTTCGCTGTTTAAAATGACGCTGATTTTACGAAAACCGTTGATTTCGGATTTATCATGCATAAAGCGTTCCAACGTGCGGTAAATAACAGCGCCCAACAACTCTTTGTCACCGGCGACCGGTGGAACGACCGGTGCGGCGCCGACATCAACCAAATTAATGATGTTGTCGTTTGTATCAAAACGGACGTACAAGCCAAAGCGCTCGTGGTAAAACCGACCGCCGGAAAGTAAGTTCATGACTTCCAAAGAAAAACAGACTTTGGCGGCTGCTTGACGATAACGCAAATTTTTAATTTTATCCAGCTCATATCCTTTGGCGAAATCCATTACCGCCCAATTTTTGCCATACTCTTTCCAATCGGCAATGTGAACCTTGAATTTGTAACCGTTGGCTTTGAACTCGCGGTTGCTGTATATTTGGCGTGAGTTTTTGAATTGGTCATAGCCAATTTGGATATCAAGCTCTGTATTGAGTTTTTCACGCGTACGATGAATTAAAGCCAAAAAGCGGTTGAGGTCGATCTCTATCAAGTTCTTTTCAACCAAAGTGCGTAATGCGTTTTCAAAAATGTTAAACTCATTTTCGGCAGAAATTTTGGCGCCGGCTCGCAGCAATTTGATTATTTCATCACTTTCAAATGGCGGAATGTTGTTTTGAAAGCGTCCTTTTTCAATCGTGACAAAATATAATGACGATGTTACGAATTTGCCAATCCAGACGTCCGAACCGAAATTGAGATTGGAATCGTTTTCTTGATTTTTGTAGAAATCAAGCCATTCGTAAATTTCCCACCGAGATGGGCGAATGATGGTGGGTTTAATTTTTAAGAATTCATCACGAATAAACTTCGGAATGTCCGTATATGATCCCAGTGTTTGTCCGACCCTTACGGCTTCGGGACCCATGTTTTCCAAAAAGAGGCGAAAACCTTTGGCCACAGATTTTTGCATATCGGTGGTTTCGGTATTTTCTACGGCGGCACTCATCATGGCAACCAGAGGAAGTGTTCTGTCGGCAGGACGGTGCGCTAAAATATAATATCTTAATAAATTGACGGAGGTGTCAAACAGGTTTTTATCGGTTTTGAGGAACATTTGACCGGCAATTTCATCAAAAATCGTTTCCCATTTGTTTTCAAGATTGTGCGGGTGTATGGTGCATAGCAATTCATTGAGCAGTACAACACGGGCTTCTGGCGGAAAATTCCAAAATTCGCGATAGAAAATGTGTAATGATTCCGCAGAAATCATACGTGTCTTTTCTTCTTTAACGGAAGCAAGTTGTTCATACAATGTTTTACCATCATTTAAGCTTCCTTTGGAAATCAAAAAACGAATCAGAGCGCCGATTTGTTCTGGATGTGCTCTTAATGTGTTTTTTATGAACTGAAAACCAACGGTTTGAAAGCTTTCAGGTTTAATGCTTAATTCCATATCGGCAAAATTTGCCGGCCATGGTTTAATTAATGCTGACAATTTTTGTTGTGAGATAAGTCTTTCGGCCAAATTTTGGGAAATTTCAATTCGGTCGGCGGGATTGATATTATCTTCACGGCGTGTTTCAAACATGTCGTTAATGATATAGTGGCCGTTTAGCTTATCGGTAAAGTAACGAACTTTTTCATACAATTCAGAGGAATTGTCGTCAATTTTTGAGCCGCAAGCAGCAAAAGCGGATTGTACCCATAGCTGATGATAACGGCGACGAATGTCCGGATCGGCAATGCGGTGGTGTTTGCTGATAAATATGTCATAATAACTATTTTTAATATCAGCTTCTTGAACAGCTTCTATTTCGGGGATAAAACTTTCCAGCATACGGTTTTGCATTACAAAGTCATCGGCAAAAGCGCCGGCAGCTGATAACTTTTGATAAGCCGTAATTTTACCGAACAGACTGGTATCAAATGCCGGATTATTTTTTATTAAGGAGTCTTTATGGCGGTTGGTGCCGGCGTGTTTGATAATCTCGGCGATTTTTAAGGAAGCGGCAAGAGCTTTTTGGGGATTAAGCTCGCTTTTAATCTGGCGGATGATAAAGCCGATAGTCGCTTCAAAATCAACAATGCGGCAATCGTACAATTTTTTATATGTATCGGCCATGTCAACCGTATCTTGCGGATAATTTTCCCGCGTGGTTAAATATGGTACCAGTTTTGCCGTTTGTATGTCTAGAAGATCATGTATCGGATATTTGGCCAAGACATCCAGCGGAAAATGATGTTGTTCGGAAGTCAGTAAATATAACAGAATGTGCATTTGCAAGTTGACGACGCTGTCATTATCGGCATTAAATGCTTCCATTTGTGCAAAATGTGCAAAATCGGTCGGAAAATTCAACAGCTTTGCGATTTGGTCAGCATAAAGAGGTTGGTACGCTTTGAAATCAACGTCTTTTAACGTTTTTTCCGGTGTTTCTTCCAGTTGCGTCAAGGCAAAAACCGCTAAATTTTTTAACTCCGGCAGAACAACGCGCTCTCTTGCCAAAAGACCGAATTGCATTAGTTTTTCAGTATCGGCATTTTGCAATAAAGTGTTATAATATTTTTTAAGCTGCGGTTCGGTAAAATATTGAGCATTGTGCGGATGTTGCAAGACCGAAGCGCAATCGGGAAGAAGGCAATCTTCCTTAAAGTCAATTGTCGTTATGTCCCAAATGTTTTTATATGACGGAAACTCTTGGGTTAATTGCTTTAAATATGCAGCGAATACGGTATTATCGTTTTGCTCATTATACGGAGCTCGTATAAAATTGGCCGTTTCTGGTTTTAGACGGCTTTTAAGCTTTTGAAAATCAAAAGCGCCGATAGAAACTTCAAAACCAGATTCATATTTGTGTTTAATAAAGTCTCTTTGTAAAAGCAATGTTGCGTCTTTGCGGTTGAGTTTGACGCGGCTACTTTTGTCTTTACTGATTTCCCGATAATATTCCAATGGGGAAAGCTTATAGGTTTCGCTCGTATCGTTGCGTGCGCTGATAAACATTTTTAACTGCAACAATTCTTCAGCCGAATATTTCTTTTCTCCCGCATTTTTTAAAACAGCTTGCAGCATATCGTAATATTTTTGTACTTTATCGGCTATTTTTTGATAAATCGTATCTTCAGTGGCGTTTATCAAGGCAGAAACTTTTTGTTTTCTCTCTTGCGCGGTAAAAGAATCGATGATTTGTCCGTCTTTGTTGACGATATAAAAATGATCGGCATGTTCTTCGCTTATGTTTTCAATGCTTTTTTTGTAATCGGAATTATAGCCGACCAAGTATGTGGTTTTGGATATTTCTTTAACAAAGATACCGAAGAGCTTGGCAAAAGTATGATTAACTAAAATAACGACTGGCAGACTTTTTCCCACGGCGTTTGAAAGCGCCGGCAGATTAAGCGCGGGAAAGTTTTTGGCGTTAAATTTTTTGAAGATACGCGGTGTTTTGATGTTATAAAAACGCATCCGTAGCGGCAATGTATCATCTTGTATGCCGATGGCATCGTAAAAATCCTGAATGTGTAAAAAGGAAATCAACAGATTTTGCTCGGCCTCGTCTATCCGGTTGCGGCTGTCGGTCATTTTTTCCAAAACATTTAAGATGTTTTTACCGGTTTGAATTTTGGTTAAGTCAATATTGTTGATGCCGTTTAAAACAAAACCATTGAAATCGCGGAGTTTAACCAAATTAGGCGTATCGGCGAAAGCGGTTTCCGTATCTATCAATTTGCTCCAGAACAGGACGTTAAGATTGTCGCCGGCGGCAATTTCTTTTTGTTGGCGCGAGCGCTTGAGATTGTTCTCCTCTTTTGCTTCCATAAATTTTTCATCGGGGACGATTTTAATCGGGAAAGCGTGTAAAAATTTTTTTCTTAAACTGATGCTTTCGGGCATTTCATGCTCTGTGGCTTCTTTCCATAATTGGCGGCGGATTTCTTCTTCCTGTGGCGAATTTCCCGTCAAAAGGTTGTAATTACCGGAAGAGAGCAAATGAGCGGGCATTTCATGACGAAGCTCAATGACATAATTAATAATCGCCTCCTGAATCTGGCGGTGTTTATAATCCAAAAACTCTGATGGACGGTCTTCTATGATGAAATCTTTTATTGCTTGGATTAAAATATCTTGTTTTTCCGCCATGTCGGCCAAATCATATTTTTTGGTAAGCAATATTTGTTGCAAAGTCGGGATATAATGTCCGAGGCGGATGTTTTCTTTGATATCTTCCGGCAAAGGACGGGGTTCTGTGGCGCGAATGTCTTTGCCTTTTTTTTGATAAAAAGTTTCAAGTTGTTTGATTTTTAATTCTATGGCATTAATACGGCTCTCATTGTTGCCGTCTTCCGCCAATGTTTGAGAAAGTTTTGAGGCCAGATGATCGTACCTTTGTCCATTGGTTAGAATATGCGTTGTTATTCTTCCGGCTTCGGTGAGGTTGTAGCCGGCAGCAGCCATTCTTTCAAGGCATATGAAATCTGCGTCATTTTCTTCTAATCCGGATATCAGCGATGTTGAATTAAAAAATTTCTGCAGTTGGTCAAGCTCGCGTCCTAAAAGGAAGGCTAACTGGTCTTCATTTTGCACAAGCGAGAATAATCCTTTGGTAACCATAATGATAGAAAGACTGTTCAAATCTATGGAATCGGGGGCGATAAAACACACATCGGCTTCTTTGGAAGCTGATACGCAAAAGTATACCGGATGCTGTTTGAAATCAAACGTTTCTTTCAAAAGCGTCTCGGCAATTTTTTCAAGATAACGACACTGCTTTTCTTCCTCATTGGCGGTACCGTACAACAGCTTAAAACGATCATAAAAGTTTTTTGGCAGTTTTTCTTTCATTTGCGCAATATTCATCTTTCCAATTCCTCGTCTTTGTGCAATAATCCAGATTGGCAAAACGCCGACCTTGTCAAATTGGCGACTTTTGCTATTTTATATCATACAGAAGGTTTACAATTTATTACAATATCCGAATTTTTTGCTTGAAGAATCGGAATTAGTAGTATAGATTTTAGCCGAATTGAAAGTTTTTTTAATTTTGGCCGCATTTTTTGCGATAGTGCGTTGTGCGGCTGTGTGTTAACTGAAAATAGCTGCGAAAGGAGCTTTTATAACCATGAGTAAATGGGTTTATACATTTGGAAACGGCAAAGCCGAAGGCGATGCTTCCATGAGAAATCTCCTCGGCGGTAAAGGTGCTAACCTTGCGGAAATGAACAAGGTTGGTCTGCCTGTTCCTCCGGGGTTTACCGTTACAACCGAAGTTTGTACATATTATTACGCTAACAACAATACTTATCCTGATGATTTGAAAGATCAAGTCAGAGAAGCTGTTGCCGGTGTTGAAAAAGTTATGGGCAAAAAGTTTGCCGATGCCGAAAATCCGTTGTTGTTCTCGGTGCGCTCCGGCGCTCGGGTTTCTATGCCGGGTATGATGGATACGGTCTTAAACCTCGGTTTGAACGATGAAACCGTTAAAGCTCTGGCAAAAGCTTCCGGCAGTGAAAGATTTGCTTACGACTCTTATCGTCGTTTTCTGCAAATGTTTTCAGACGTCGTTTTGGGCGCCGATTTGGATTTATATGAAGAAGCTTTGGAAAATATGAAAAAAGCCAAAGGCTATAAATCCGATACGGATTTGACGGCCGACGATTTGAAGGAATTGGTTAAAGAATACAAAGAAATCGGTGTTAAATTGGGCAAAGTTGTGCCGCAAGACCCATGGGATCAGTTGTGGGCCGGTATCGGCGCCGTGTTTGGTTCTTGGATGTCTGCGCGCGCTATTACATACCGCAAATTGAACAATATTCCGGGTGATTGGGGAACAGCTGTTAACGTCCAGACCATGGTGTTCGGCAACGCCGGCGATGATTGTGCGACAGGTGTTTGTTTCTCGCGCGATCCGGCAACCGGTGAAAACAGATATTATGGTGAATATTTGGTCAACGCTCAAGGTGAAGACGTTGTGGCCGGTATCCGCACCCCGCAACCGATGGGCAGCATCGGCGACGGAACTTCTTTGGAAGAAAAGTGGCCGAATCTGTATAAAGAATTGGTTGACGCCAAAAACAATCTGGAACATCATTATAAAGATATGCAGGATATGGAGTTTACCATTGAACACGGCAAACTCTGGATGTTGCAGTGCCGTAACGGTAAGAGAACAGCTACGGCAGCCGTTCGCATGGCGGTTGAAATGGTTGATGAAGGTTTGTTGACGCCTGAAGAAGCGATTATGCGCGTCGGTGCCGATCAATT
>CALXZI010000027.1 GCA_944393205.1 uncultured Alphaproteobacteria bacterium
TGGAGCGGGCAATGGGATTCGGACCCACGACATCAACCTTGGCAAGGTTGCGCTCTACCCCTGAGCTATACCCGCATTGTTTTGATGTGGTATTTAATAGCATATCAAAAATAAATTGCAAGCATTTTTTTCTTCTTTTTTTATATTTTTTTTGCGTGTTTGTGCGCTTTTGAAGGTATTTGTTTGTTTTGCAATGCTTTTTTATAAAATTTAATCATTAATTCATCGGGGGTAATGATGAAAAATTAATAACTTTTTTATGAATAAAGAGCTACAATAAAAAAAAGCCTTGCCAAATTTTGACAAAAATGATAGAATGCGTTTATATAAATGTTATCAAGGAGACCGAGTATGCCTAAATATAACTTCAATTCATCTATTAAAAACAATCCGGATTTTTTGGATTTCTTAAAAAACGAGTGCAATATTTCCGATGTTAATTCGGTACGAGATTATGAACTTGACAGTTTGATTTATAGGTTCAAATTTCAAAAGAATGATATAGATGAGAATGACCGTATTTTTCTTGCGGAATTAAGCGAGATTGTTACTAATAAAAAAGATGTGGTTGAGGCGTATTACCCCGGAAAAACGTATGAAGATCTTTCTGATGCCGATAAAGCCGTTGTGGATATTACCGGTTGGCATTTGGCCGATAAACAAATAGATCCGGCCGAATTTAAGCGAACAGCCGAAGTGGCTGCGCTGGTTATGGCTCTGTTGTCAGCTAAAGAAACCGAAGCACAAAGGCAATTTCAGAAACAAAATGACGGACAAAAGCAAAATGTGACAAGCGGTGAATCCCGTCTTCTTACGTTAAAAAAAGCAGTGGAAGAAAAACAAAAAGAACAAAAAGAACAAAAAAAAGCGGAAAATCAAAATAAAAAAGTAGCAGATAAGACACCCCAACCCAAAGAAGCCGTTCAAAAGCAGGATTCTATCGTTAAAAAAGAGCAAAATATTGAAACGGAAGAAAACCGCTTGCGTAGCGAAACCAATTTGGAAGAAGACAGCGCGCTTGCCAAACTGCGGATGGAAACTTTGCGCGATATGCAGGTTATTTCGGCGGCGGATTATGACAAGTATATATCAGGTTTTGATATGAACGCCGAATTGAAAAATGCCAACGAGGCATGGGCTTTTTTGGACGGCAAGGAAGAAGATATCCGTGATGAAAAGACATACAAGAGAAATCTGGCGGAAAAAGTTGTTCAAGCCGGACAACAGCGTCTGTTGACGCCGGAATTGGCGGCCGAGGCTTGGGAAACCATTGAAGCCCGAGAAAAAGAAAAATCAGATGATCGGGAGCAGGCAGATAAACGGAAAGTTTTGTCGGATACGATGGATCGTTTGACGGACAATTTTATCCGTGAACGCGATTATTATTTATTGGATGTAACCAATGTTGCCGATGCTTATAGCGGTTATAGCCGTATGTTTAAATTGCGCTTGAACGAGCTTGATAAGCAAAACAAAGAACTTGATGCCAAATTGCGTCAAGATGCCGACAACGGCGAATTAAAAGCACAAAAAGAAAAAACGCAAAAACAAATTGAAACTTATGAAAAATGCCAGCAAAATCTGGATATTTTGATGCAGCCGTATGACGAAAAGTGGAATATTCCGGACGGCAAAAAACCGCGCGATACATCTATTCGGATGAATGACCGCGCACGGGCATATGTTAAAGCGCTGGATAAGATTAAATACGATGAGAATACGCTTGGCGCCGAAACCATGCAAATGGTTTCTCGTTTCAAATTCCGTGGTGAAAAGGGTAATATTCCGCAGTTTTATGATGTTCATAATCCGGATGTCAAATCAGATACGTGGAAGGAAGGTATGGCTGTTTTGCCGGGAAGCCGGTTGGAGACGGTTTTGAATTTGGCTAAAAATGATATTTTAATGACCAATTTGAATACTGATAAAGAAATTTCAGAAGAAAACATCACGCATGATTTGCGCGATGGAATCGGTGAAAAGCTGTTTGAAATTTACAACTCGGAAGAAAAAATTTTGGGTGCCGTGGAAAATCCACGTAAATTTATTGAGCCGGAAAAAACAAAATATATGGCTGATTTTACGGCGCGACTGAATAATCCTAATCAGCCCTTGAGTATTTCCGAAATCGGTTATCAGGCGGCAATGAATGTACAGGCCAATAATACAGAGGTTTATGCACACCGCTTGGCGGAAAAATTGGGCGCAAACAATAGTGAATATGTTCGTAGCGTTTTGTTTGAGCAGATGGAGAATATTAATCGGCGCGCACCGTTGCATGAACGTAGCAAATCGGTTAAAAATCGGGCGTTAAAACGCTCTTTGTTTGGTACAGTTTTGGGTGCGGGTGTTGCTTACCTTGGAGCCAGAACTTTTACCAATGCAACGGCAACCGGTGGCACATCTTTAGGATTAAGCGCCGGCATGGCAGTGGTTGCAGCTGTTGGCATCGGTATTGGTGCAACGGCGTTGCAATATTACTTTAAACGCAAAGAGGCGCGTGCAAATGGCGACCGTCACTATGGTTTTAAGAAGTTTATCAAAGACAAAAAAGTCCAAGCCGCACTTGGAGCGACCGTGTTGGGCGCGGCGGCATTGGTTTTTGCCAAAGTTAATGCACCAGAGCTGGCCGCCGGATGTGCTATTGGTTCGTTTGGTTTAGGCGTTGGTTTGCGTTTTGCACAACCGTATCGCGACATGCGCTTAAAAGGTCATAATAAACTGGCTTCTTTTGCTATGGGTGCGATTTCTGCCGCTTCTACGTTGGGTGCCGGATTGTTGGGACGTCAACATGCTTTGAACAACATTTTGCCGAATTCTGAATTGATCAAGAGTGGTACACACAATTATACCTATTCTCATAAATCTTATCCGGATGAAATTAATGCCAAAGCAGAAATTTGGAACAACAGCGATGGTGTTTCAGGCGGCGCACGTTATACGGCAGATGGTTTGTATCCGTCTGAATCTATTTATCATAAGAGTGGAAATTATGATCAGATTTTAGCCAATGTACAAAAATCTATGGATGGATGGGAGGCCGATGCGGCCAGAACCAACTTGGCTAAATTGGAAAACGCATTTCGTTTGGGTACACCGGAAACACCGATTCAGGACGGTTCCGGCCGTACATTGGGTGATGTTTTGGGCTATGTTAACCCAGATACCGGCAAACACACCAATTACAACGATGTTTTACAACATTTGTTAAGTGATCCGGCCAAGCCTTTAAACCATGACGAAGTTCAAGTTATGGAGCAGGTCGCCTTACATATGGGGGCCGGAAAAGGGGATAAAATGGGACATTTGATACCCGATGTCGGTATTAAAAAAGAAGATTTGTTCTCTTATGATACCGAGCGTCCGCACGGTATTATCAACAAAATTCACACGAAAGTTGTTGATCTTTATAGTTTGGTGGAAGATAAGGTCAGGGCATTTGGCGGAATTATAGGTTGGGCGCATCGTGATGGCGGCGCCAAGGAAAAATTCCGTTCCGGTGCCAAGGCTGATAGAGTGGAGAAGCATCAGAAGAAGATTGATGTCATTATTCCACCGAGGCCCGAGCCGAAGCCCGAGCCGAAACCCGAGCCGAAACCCGAGCCGAAACCCGAGCCAAGACCCGAGCCGAAACCCGAGCCACGGCCCGAGCCAAAGCCCGAGCCAAGACCGGAGCCGAAACCCGAGCCGAAACCGGAAAATGATGATGTGCGGAAGTATTTGATTGATGAATATAAAATCGTTTACGGCATAGATCCGATTGAGGATGGCAAGGTTTATAAGAATTTCTGTAAACGCGTGGAAAAAGAGCATCAATCCGAAGCTCCCGATATATCAATGAATGATTATTTATTGAAACGTCGCGAAGAGCTAGACAATATGTTTTTGGGCGACAGGACTTTGTTGTCCGGAAAAGATAAAACCAAATATCAAAATGATTATAAGGCCAAACAGCTTAAAGATGACAGGGGATGTGCGGCGATTGTCGGTGAAGCACGCGCCAGTCTGATGCAAAGCAATTTGACCGAAGAAAACTATATCGGCAAAATGACCTTGACGCATTTTAAGAAATACATCACGCATTATGTTGCACATGATGAAGTTGTTGCCGACGGTTCACGTGATATTTCCTTAAATCCGGTCTTTAAAGATAAATATAAAAAAGAAGACAGTAAAATGGTTATTACGGATCTTAACCAATATTTGATTGAAGGAAAACCATTGGAAAAATGCCAAAACCGCGTACGGGCGGCCGATGCCAGAAAGCATATGGAAATCGTTCGGCGCAATAATCAAAGAGTGGAAAGATAAATGCCGTCCAGTCAATTAAAGGGGTTTGTTAATAAACCCCTTTTTGATTTTTGAATAATCATTTGGTGTCTGTCTTGTTTTTTTCAGGTATTAGCTGCGCATATACCAACCATAATGCAGATAGCCCGACTATAATGTAAATAATACGACTGATTAAACTTGCACCACCAAAAACGGCACCGACGATGTTAAAGTCAAGCAGGCCGATTGCGCCCCAATTTATACCACCGATAACGATAAGCCAAAAAGCAATTTTTTCTGCGTAAAGCATCTTTTCCTCCCAAAAAAGTTTTTTCATGTTTGATATATGATATGGTGGTGATTTTTCAATAGCATGCGGTCTTTCAATGGTCTCATATTTTTGAAATATTTTCATTGATTGTTTGCGTTTAAGGTATGAAAGAAAAACGTGGGTTGATTTGTGTATGTTGTTTGTAAGCGGTCGTTTCTAAAGAGTTTGCTATAAAAGACTTGCTAATCAAGTAATCTTCATTTAGTATGTACTCAAATTATAATCATTGTGTTAAATAATTAAAAACTTAAAAATTATGAATGAAAAAAAATTGCAGCAAGATGCCTTTATGTGGTTTAAGGCCAAGTATGGCAAAACACCGGACGAATCGGGGTTAAAAGTAATCTACCCGAGGGTGCGAAAAATATTCTTCTTGAAAATTGCCGAGCAGGTCGTTTTTGCGCCAGATATGGAAACAGCAAAAGCTTTTGACAAAGCACAACGGTATATAGAAAATTCCATAACGTTAACGGGATTGAGTGTACCTTTGGGGGGTTTGGTATTTATCGGTGTGATGATTGAGATGATAAAGGACGGATTTTTACGTTATGCTTCTTTATTTTCATTATTCGGAATATTGATTCTTGTCTTGATTGTGCTTCGTGTTAACGCCCACAAAGCAAGAATTTTGGAAAAAAGTTATGAAGGAAAAATAGTTGTAAAATAGTCATTTACGTTCGTTTTAATTATGTTTATCACTTTGGCTGTTTTGACAGTTTTAACAACATGGATTGTCCGCCGAGTTAAAAAAATCAGAGGGAAAAATTAAAAGCGATGTTACTATCAAACAAAAAAGCCGCCCTAAAGGCGGTTTTTGTTTGATGGTCGGATTGACTGGACTACTCCGCTTAAGCTACGTTCACAGCGCTCATCGGCTTAACAGCCGACCGGCGTTCTTCCGCCCGCCTTTCGCTTGTAGTCAAACCAGCGTTCGCCGGTTCGTGTCCATTGCTAACGCAATTATCAAACAAAAAAGCCGCCCTAAAGGCGGTTTTTGTTTGATGGTCGTGCACACTACCCCTAAATCAGGAAAAAGATACCATTTTTTGATGATTATGTATTCATTGTTAAAATAGCGTGGACGCGTTTTTACTACCATTTCGGACACCCAAACAGAGGATACCAGCCACGTGCTTTTTTTATTTCAAAAACAATGACATATACTGTCCACGTGGTAATTAAACTTGACTTTTATATTTTTTCAAGCGTTCTTATAGTAAATGTCTTTACAGAAAGGAGAGCAACATGACGCAAGCTGAAAAAATCGTCAAAATAATAATGCCGGATTTGCTAAAGTATTTAAAACTCAAAGAGCGAGGATTAGTTTGCCAAAACCGCGTTTTGCAAAGGACTCCACTTGATCAAAGGGAAGAAAAGGAAGAAGAATTTGAAAACTTCGAGGCTGAGAAACAAAATGCATTAAAACAGTATCGATGAAAAGCTAATATAACAATTTATATTGTATTATAGGATCTTCATCAATTTTTTTGATATTGTTGTTCTGGTCAATTTTGTATTGAACCTTTCTAACCTCAAAAGAAGCATCAGTTTCATACACAGTTATGCAAGTAGTTCCTGTTTTCTCAAAGAGAACATTTCTGGGAATTACAATATCACTAATTAAGGATCTCTCTTCTGGAGTATAAAACAGATTATCATGTCGAGTATTAGCTATATCACGTTTATCAAGATTGGATAAAAGTAACCTTCCACCATATTCGTTACCATTGAAGAATATTTGCATGTAAAAATTAAATACTAAAAGTTCAAAATAAGATTCTGCAGTATCTGAAATCTTTATTTTATTCATTGAGCTACAAAATGAGGCATCATCTTCATCATTCAGGTCGTCATCAATAAATGATGATAAAGAATACCCATCAACAATAGATATATTGGAAAAAATTTTGATAAAGTCATCTGGATTAGTAACATTTAAAGAGTAGTCTTTAATCTTTCTTGATAAATTATTTAATATTTCTTCACTAACTTCAGCACATTGAGATACAGGTTTTGAAAATAATTTTGTTTCAACACCATCTTTTTTCTCCTTCTTAATATATTTCCCAACTGCTTGCATATATTCACCATAATTGTTTTTGTTTAATATAAGCGGGCCTTTTAATCTTCCTAAAATGAAAACCAATAAACTTCCTAATACATATAATTTTAAAAATTTTAATCCTAAAAAATAATAAACCAAGCAAATAATCCCTATATAAATGCAGGACAACAAAAAAACACTAAGGGCATACCTTTTAACGATCAAATTTTTATTTTCATCCGAAATAAAGCCATCATTAAATAATTTATTAGTTGATGGAATGGCAAAGAACAAACATATACAAATAGGAAGTAATGTAAATGAAGATATGAAAAAACTTAAAAATGTGAAAAATATGTTTACAATCATTTTCCTTCCTTTCTGCGCTTAAATAAACACCTTATAATGACAAATATCCTTATTGCATAATTCAATAATCTATACTCATAGCATTAAAATAAAAATATGTAAACATATGGTGCTATATTTTAGCACTTATTTAAATATCATATTGATTCCAAATAAAAATTTTTAGCGTTTCGCGACTCAAGCTTGCCCCACCACACATTGAGTCAAGAAAAGCAAGCATAGTTATTTATGACTATTCAATAAAATCAATAAGATAGCTACCACGTGGCGCGTGAAAAGTGTCCACGTGGTCTTATATAATCTTATGCAAAAATTGTACTTTTAAACGGAAAATTGTTTCAAAATGACCTCATAGTCATAAAATTTTTAATATAGTGAAATTACTTTAACGACAACACTTTTCTAATAGGCAACAAAAAAACGGACACTCAAAAGTATCCGTTTCCTGATTGCTATCAATATTGGTCGGGACTATTGGATTGACGACCTAAAGTCGCCGCACGGGCGCTCATGAGCGATGCTCACCGGCGTTCTTCCGCCCGCCTTTCGCTTGTAGTCAAACCAGCGTTCGCTGGTTCGTGTCCATTGCTAACGCAATTATCAAATAAAAAACCCGTCCTAAAGGACAGGTTTTTTATTTGATGGTCGGATTGACTGGACTCGAACCTCTCTCGCTTGGTAAGTTCGCCAGACGCTCACTAACCGCGCGTCGGTCACTTGTTTTGTAGATTTCGTTTCGCCGGCTGTCGCCCGGCTCACTCAATAACAAAACGGCGTCTCTTGCGGTAAAAACAACCGCTACTCCGGTTGTTTTTATCCTCGAGCCTCTTTCGAGGTCGCTGGTTCCTGCCCAAATTCTGATTCAGATAAACAAAACCGCCATGAAGGCGGTTTTGTTTATCTGGTCGGATTGACTGGACTCGAACCAGCGACCTCTTCGTCCCGAACGAAGCGTTCTACCAGGCTGAACTACAATCCGATACAACATTTTGTTGTTTAAGGTAGCTATACTAATACAACATTATTTTTTTAAAACAAGTGTTTTTTTTGAAAATGTTGTAAATTTTTATGGATATTTGTCCGCATCCCTATATAGTTAAAGTGTTTAATCAAGTGAAAGGGCGTAAAATGTTACACATCGGTTCGCATTTGTCATCGGCTAAAGGATTTTTTGCAATGGGGAAAGATGCTCTTAAAATCGGGGCGGATACATTCCAATTTTTTACCCGTAACCCGCAGGGCGGGCGCGCCAAAGATATTAATTCGGACGATGTCGCAAAGTTTTTGTGCTTGGCAAAAGAAAATAATTTTGTTCAATTTGTTGCTCATGCTCCTTATACCTTAAATCCATGTTCGGATAATCCTTCTACCCGCGAGTTTGCTGAAATGATTTTTAAAGATGATTTAGAGCGGATGGAAATGCTGCCTGAAAATTATTATAATTTTCATCCCGGAAGCCATGTCGGACAGGGTGTTGAACAAGGTATCACAATGATTGCCGATTTGTTAAACAAGATTTTAAAACCGGAAATGTCTACAATCGTGTTGTTAGAAACTATGTCTGGTAAAGGTAGCGAAATTGGTTCACGTTTTGAGGAATTGCGCCAAATTATTGATAAAACAACACTCTCCGATAAAATGGGCGTATGTCTGGATACTTGTCATGTATATTCGGCTGGTTATGATATTGTCAATAATTTGGACGGCGTATTGAAAGAGTTTGATAAAATCATCGGACTAGAACGTTTGAAAGCTATTCATTTAAATGACAGTAAAATGCCTTTTGCCAGCCATAAAGATAGACATGAAAAAATCGGGCAGGGAACCATCGGGCTTGAAGCCATTGTCCGAATCGTCAATCATCCGAAATTAAAACATCTGCCATTTGTTTTGGAAACACCCAATGATCTGGCCGGATGGAAAGAAGAAATCAATCTTTTGCGCTCGGCTGCTTAAAATTTGCGTGCGCTGCGTACCTCAATGATTTTTATACCGAACAGATAATATCTTTTATAATTGGTGTTGGATAAAATTTTGATTATCGGCAAGCCCAACACTCTGATTTTGGTTTTTTTGGCATAAGGGATTTTGACTTTGATCTTGTTTTTTATAATCATGTCAATTTGCGCTTCTTTGGATTTTTTTATTTCTTGCGGATGCAGCAAACTGTCGCTGTCTTGCCGACGGTGATAATAATAAACACCGGGGACGGAAACTACGCTATTGCATTTTTTAGCAACATCAGAACACCATTCTATGTCAGAATAGCCATCGTTTTCATCAAAATAAAGTTCCTGTTTGTTAATAAAATCACGCCGATATATCTTGTTGCAGATATAGTTAGATTGCGGCATATTCAGCAATTTAAATTTTTGCGTCAATGTTTTGGCGCGTTGCGTGCGTGTGTATTTCAAAGCAGGTTCGGTTTGTTGCTCGCCGTCAATTAACATCAGGCTGCAACAGGCGACGTCATCATTTTCGGTGACAGCAACGTTGTATAATTTTTCATAAAATGCAGGATCAACCCAATCAGCGGCTTCAATAATGCTGACATATTTTCCTTGCGCAGCAACCAAGCCCCAATTTCGGCAGGCAGTAGGACCGATGTCATGTTGGTTAATGACCTTAATCCGACGGTCGCGTGAGGCATAATATTTTAGAATTTCGGCCGAATTGTCAGTAGATGCATCATTGATACAAATAATTTCAATATCTTTTAAGGTTTGACGGCATAAAGAATTTAAACATTCCGGCAGAAACTGTCCGTCGTCATGGATTGTCAAGATAACTGAAACTTTTATCATGGCCGCATCTCCCAAAACAAATGTATTTGCGACTAAAGTACGTTTTTTTTTTCACCTTGTCAACATACAAAAACAAGGATTAGATATTGGTTTTTGCCATAAAAAACAAATGTACCTCAAATCTTTATAATACAAATATCAATGATTGCTGTAAGGTGAGGTAAAATTGGTTTATTACAGATAAGCCGTTACAATATTACATGGTGTTTTTGCAGTGTTTTTTTCACATTTTTAATCCGGATTTTTAAATCATGCCGTTTTTCTTTCAGACGTTGTCTGGTTTTGCCAAAAGTCAGAGATTTTAAGAACTTATAAAATAAAAGCCTTCGCTGTAAGCTGCGAAAATTTACTATATCATATATGATTTGGTAATCCGTTTCTAAAACGCTAAATAAAAACTTTGTGTAAAAATTGGTTTTGCGGGCGTATTGCCACCATATTTCAGCCATGGGAATGTCAAGATTTTTCCATGGCAAAAAAGCGTATGGAAATATTATCACGTTGCAAGGATAGCAATCTGTTTTGCATTTCGGCCGAAATGTTTGAGGATAATATAATAATGTCACATCCTGTATGAGAATCACCGTTGGCGATTATGGAATTGATAGTGACCGCCAAGTTGGCGCTGTAATTGTCATCGGCAGCCAAGACAAGAGCATTTTTTTCTGGATATATCGGCGTCAGCATTTGTTTTTCTTAAAACTTAATAAACCGGAAAGCGCCGACAAAGCGTAATCATTTCTTCAGCGGTTTTTTTGACGGTTTCTTCAGCCTTGTTTGGGTCTTGAGATAGAGCGTCAAGCACATTGCCGATAGCATTGCCGATAAGGGTAAATTCTTGTTTGCGAAAACCTCGGGTAGTTCCGGCAGGCGTACCGACTCTGATGCCGGAGGTTACTTTAGGCGGCATCGGGTCAAACGGAATAGCATTTTTGTTGCAGGTAATATGCGCTTGTTCCAAAGTTTCGGCAACGATATTTCCGGTCAAACCTTTGGGGCGTAAGTCCACCAACAACAAGTGCGTATCCGTGCCTCCAGAAATAAGGTTTAGACCGCGTTGTTTTAATGTTTCACCCAAAACTTTGGCATTGTTGATGATGTCGCGAGCATAAAGTTTAAAAGAATCGCTTAAAGCTTCTTTAAAACACACGGCCTTGGCAGCAATTACGTGCATTAACGGTCCACCCTGAATACCGGGGAAAACAGCAGAATCAATCTTTTTAGCAAGATCGGCATTATTGGTTAAAATCATACCACCGCGCGGGCCGCGCAAGGTTTTGTGTGTGGTCGTGGTTGCTATGTCTGCCCATTCCAAAGGATTGGGGTGAACTTTACCGGCCACAAGTCCGGCAAAATGTGCCATATCTACCATTAAATAAGCACCGATGCGGTCGGCAATTTCACGGAATCGGGCAAAATTAATCTGTCGCGGATAAGCCGAGCCGCCGGCGATAATCAATTTTGGCTTGTAATCAAGCGCCATGCATTCAACCTCATCATAATCAATCAGTCCTGTGTCTTCGCGAACACCGTATTGCACAGCTTTAAACCATTTTCCGGAAAGGGAAACTTTGGCGCCGTGGGTTAAATGTCCTCCGGCATCAAGACTCATACCCAAGATGGTGTCGCCGGGTTGTAAAAGCGCCATATAAACAGCGGTGTTGGCTTGAGAACCGGAATGCGGCTGTACGTTAGCAAAACCGGCGTTAAAAAGTTGTTTGGCGCGTTCAATCGCCAAATTTTCAACAATATCCACGTTTTCGCAACCGTGATAATAGCGACGGGCGGGATAGCCTTCGGCGTATTTGTTGGTTAAAACCGAACCTTGCGCTTCCATAACGGCTTTGGAAACATAATTTTCGGAAGCAATCAACTCCACTTGTTCAAGTTGGCGAATCTGTTCTTGTGTGATGGCATTAAAGATTTCCGAATCCTCGTTTTCCAAATTTAGAGTAAAATCCATTAGTTTATTCTCCCTTGTCTAATTTATCAAGACGTTGCTGATGACGGCCGCCTTCATAGGTTGAATGCAAAAAAATGTCGCAATATTCAATGACTTCCGGCACGGTCATGGTGCGTCCGCCAAAAACGATGACATTGGCGTTGTTATGTTCTTTGGCTTTGGCGGCGACAAATTTGTTGTATAAAAGCGCGGCGCGGATGCCTTTGTGGCGGTTGGCGGCGATGGAAATGCCGACGCCGGTGCCGCAAATCAGAATACCCAAATCGGCTTTGCCTGATAAAATACATTCAGCCATTTTATCGGCATAATCCGGATAATCCACTGAACAGATGTCATGCGTGCCGAGGTCTTGCAAAACAATGTTTTGTTTGGCGAAATGTTCTATCAGAGCTTGTTTCATTTCAAACCCGCCGTGGTCGGAAGCAATGGCTATTTTCATATATTTCTCCCTTAATGTTGTTGTGCATAGTAGACAATACTTTTGTACGGAAAAAAAGAGTTTTTTTATATCTATGCAAAAAAAATGCACTTTTGTTAAAAAAAACTATTGACGCCGGCAAAAATATTTGTATATATGTAAATCACCGATTGAGTTTGGTACCAGTAGGGGCCGGTTGGCAGAATGGCTTATGCAGAGGACTGCAAATCCTTTTATATCGGTTCAATTCCGGTACCGGCCTCCAACATATTCCGACTTAGCTCAGCGGTAGAGCAATCGGCTGTTAACCGATCGGTCATCTGTTCGAATCAGATAGTCGGAGCCAAAGATAAAGCCCATCCTTAAAAAAGGGTGGGCTTTTTGTGTATGTGTGCGGAACTGATTTGAACAGATGACCGATGGTCATCTGTTCGGAGCGGGAAGTTGGTGAAAACGAGCGTTGAGCCTAGCAAATCGCTTGGCAAAATGCGACGTTTGAACCTTACGACGCGAGGAGGACCCGCCGCTGTAGGATATACAAATTAAAAAAATCAGTTTTCCGGCGGGAGTACCCAATCAGATAGTCGGAGCCAAAAATGAAACCCGTTCTTTTTTAAGGACGGGTTTTTGCATATGCCATTTTAGTGGCGGCTTAATTTTAAATAAGAAAAAACTCTGCCTTAATGTCAAGGTCAGAGTTTTTTAATAGCGGGCTTAAGCAAGCCATCGGTTGCGCCGCCAGTTGAGAAAGCGGCAAATAAGTACCGACCAACAACCACATCCGGCAACAATTAGCGAAGCCAGTGATAGATTCATTTTCCCGCTAAAGCCGAACACCCAAAACAGGACAACGGCTACCATGGCAAGCACAAGGCTTGCAATTTCAAATTTACTCATATCTAAATAATTTTAAGGTTTAATTCTTTATAACACATTTTTTTGTCTAGAGCAAGTGCAAAATATAAAAGCTTCGGTAAAATTTCCGAAGCTTTTAAAAATTTCACCGGTGGAAGCGGCTATAAGTTGATGACATCTAATAGTTTGAAATTTTCATCATAAATATAGCGGCGGTTGACGGGAATACCCGCTAAAATGTCGGGCAGGAAATTGCGGTCAGCCTCACGCATTTGGTCGTAAGGGATTTTGTCGGCATCCTGCCAGAAAGTTTCCACCTCGTCTTTCTTTTCATGTAATTCGCCGGAAAATTCCGTGCTTTTGTATATGTGCACGTAATAATCAAACCGCGGAAATTCAACATAGCCGACTTTAACCGGATTTAAAATGGTCAGTCCGGTTTCTTCCAGAGTTTCACGGCGGACGCAGTCTTCCATACTTTCACCCGGTTCTTGTTTGCCGCCGGGAAAATTGACGCAACCTTTGTTGATACCGCGATGATGGCGAATCATCAAAAACTTGTGGTTTTTGTCATCTTCAATAATGGATAATGAAGCTTGTTTCATCATAATTTTCCTTTAATTCTTTATGTGGGGCGAATTATAGCCGCTGTATGCCAAAGAGTCAAGCCCTTGCTTAAACAGACGTTGCCGTATTTTTATTTTGTTGTTTTTATTTAAGAAACAATGTAAAATAAGATTAGTGATTGTCCGCATAAGGGAAAAAAATATGGGTAGAGTTGCTATTGAACCGGATTTACGCGATAAATTTTCCAAACCTTCGTTTCGGGAAGAAATAACTTCAATCCGCGATATTGCCATTTATCATGAAGAGGTGCCGAAAGTGGTTGAAAATGTTATTAACCGCGACGGTTTGTATATTACCGAATATGCCGATATGTTTGCCGATAAGGATTATGTTCCTCAAGACTGTGGTTATGTTCCGCAAAAAGGAGATGAAGTTTTTTTAACAGAAAATGGGCAGACGCTTTTTGTCAGAGATGATTATTTGCAGGCAGCGTTCGTTTATATGCAAGGTTCGGAGGATATTAAACAAATCCACGTTCCGGAAAATATGAAACTGGACTTGTTGCCGAAAAAGGAGCGTCAATTGTTTGCCAGTCAATCTGCCGGCGACGTTTATCGGGCAGTGGCCGATGGCGCGGATATTAATCGTATGGATACGCAAGGGGATAGTTTTTTGCTCAAAAGGCTTGACGATAAAAATTCGGCAGAGATTTTTAAGGCCGCATTGCGTTGCGGCGCCGATGTGGAACAGAAACATAAGTATAATGGTTATTCTGTCCGCGATGTGTTAAACAGTAATCCACGAAAATTTTGCAAACATCTGGAAATTTTGTCGGAGTTTGAAAACGGTGAATTTCAGGTTATTCGGAACAAATCAATCTTGAATTTATTTGCTAAAAAAGATAAGGCGCAAATAAAGGGGAATCAACAACCGCAGACTTCGGCATATGAGATTGTGGACGTTAAAACAAACGCTCGCGATGCCGAGGGTAAAAAATATTCGTATGCGCTTAAAATTCGCGATAAGGACGGAAAGTTGCAACGTTCGGTTTATTTGTCTGAATTGCCGAAATATAATTCTTCACAAGAGCGTTGAATGCGTGGTGATTCAAAATGGGTGAATATCTTTTAAGCGCCGATTTTGACAATGCCTCGGCCGAATCTTTGTTCCAGCTCATCTACAAGCTTGGAAAGCTTGTTATCTTCATGTTGTAGCTCGGTAAACAAAGACTGCTGCTTTTCATCATCATAGGATAGTTTTCTTAATTCTACACCGATGCTACGATATAAAGATTTCGGTTTATACAGGCGGCTTAAGAGCATGGCGGCGGCTGATTTGAAAGCAAAATCCGAATTGGTGGCGGTAAGCTCGGTATAAAGTGCCGTTGTGCTGAAATCTTTGGTGCGCAGCATGACGCCGATTTCTGTGCAGAAACCGTTCCAACGTCTTAATTTTTGTGCGGCGTTGTGAATGTGTATGTTCAGTTCGGCCAATAAAAATTCATAATTATCGGTAAAATCGGCAAAAGATTTTGTGTCTTGAATGGATTGCGGTGCTTGCGGAGCGGAGTTTACCGGAGAAGTATTAATTCCGGAAAGTTCAAACTTTAGATTTAAGCCGCGAATGCCTAAAACCATTTTTATCCATGCATTGTCTTTTTGCAAAAAATCACGGACGCTAAATACACCGTTAAAATTAAGTTTACGGGAATTGTTATGTCCGATGCCGCAAATTTCCTTGATGTCGTCGTTGCCAATGGTGCTTAAAACATTTTCAGGTTTAATGATATAAATTCCGCCGGTGGATTTTGCTTTGTCGCTGGCAAGTTTGGCCAAGGTTTTTGAAGTACTCAAACCGATGGATACGGGAATTTTGGTTTTGTTCAAAACAGTTTGGCGAATTTTATTTATCAACTCGGCATAAGATGTTTTGTAAACAATGTCTAAACCGGTTAAATCGGCATAAGCCTCATCAATGGAAACTTCTTCTATCTCCGGTGTAAAACCTTTAATGACATTCATCACTTGATGCGAGATTTCCGCATAACGGCGGTGGCGGGCAGGTAAGCAAACGGCTTGCGGATAAGCTTTTTGTACTTGAAAATAAGGCGCCCCCATTTTAATGCCCAACAGTTTGGCTTCTTTGGAGCGAGAAACAATGATACCTTTGTTACCACTGCCGGTCATGACACATACCGCTTGTGCTTGCAGAGCGGGATTGTCTATTCGCTCGCAGGAAACAAAAAAAGAATCGCAGTCTATCAGAGCGATGATGTGTTGTTTCATCTTTTAAATCCGTTCTTGTTTTGTTCTATTTTAATCTTCGGTTTGCCGGTGTCAAGAGGCATGGTTAAAAATATGTTGACAAAAATAAAAAACGGTATTAACTTAATGATAATTCAAAATAATTATTAAATAATGATGTTATGAAAAGAGGAAAAATAATTAATGTTCTTCATGATAACTGCGGGACAGACGGTTATTATGTGGACATAGCATGCGGCGGGTTGGTAACCCGTTATTATGCTTCTTGGATAGATAAATTCACGGCCGGTGTTTGCCTTTTTTTGCAACAGCATTTGTCTTGTTTACAAGATAAAGAGGTTTGCTTTGAAAATACCGGATGTGATCTTGTTTCTTTAAGTTTTTAATTTAAAAGGTAAGCTTTAAGGAGGCGACCGATACCTTTGTCCAAAACTCGGAAAAAAACATTATGGAAGACGGAAGAGGGTATTACCAGAAACCGGATGGGGGTTATTATCAGACTCCGGGCGATGGTAGCGATGTAAAGCCTGCACCCGCACCCGCACCTGAACCTGAAAAGAAGTAGGGTTGTTTAAACGCTATATGTGAGTTGAGCCTCTCTTTTTTAAGAGAGGCTTTTC
>CALXZI010000028.1 GCA_944393205.1 uncultured Alphaproteobacteria bacterium
TGCGGCTCTATGCACAAAAAACGAACGACCGAAGAATGGTGCAGATGCGAAGCCTTGTTTGAGCGACGTGTACAAAAACGGTACACGAGCGAAAAGAAAGCAAGCAGATGTGCCATTATGCGGGCGTTCCATGGTGGAAATGCTCGGCGTGCTGGCTATCATTGGGGTGTTATCGGTTGGAGCGATTTCCGGCTACTCCAAAGCCATGATGAAGTATAAGCTCAACAAACAGACCGAGCAAATTGGCAGCATTTTGGATTATACCATACTTTATGCTGATCAATTGCACAATTCTAGTACTGGGTATGCCACGGAATTGCTAATGAAGCTTGGTGCTGTTCCGCTTGAGATGACCCGCCCAAACGAGCGACGATATATTTATGACGTTTTTAACAACCCCATTCTTATCACTTTTGCCGGCGGAAAAAACGCAAGTTATAAAAGCGTGAGAATAAGCATCGGAAGCCACGCTCATGAAATTTGCCTCAACTTATATCAGATGGCAAAACTCCGTAGCGTCTCTTTATGGCAAACCGTTTTTACCAGGGCAACTGAAGATATTTCAGAAGAGCATGCCAATCGCGTTTTTGGCGATGCATATTGCACAAGAGTTAGAACTTGTCTTAAAGATTTAACTGTGGACAAGATGTATGAACTTTGCAACGCCTGCGACGGTACAAACAAGTGTACATTCCATATTTTATGGGATTATCAGGAAAGTAAAAATTGATTACCGAAATACAACCTAGTTTCCGATTACAATGAAATTTTTCATAAATTGGGATTAATCCCCAAAGGTATCCGATATATTGATAGATATACTCTTTATGATAATTTTAACAATACAATAATCTTATATTACAACAATGCGTCCAGCGCGAATAGTCAAGGACAAACGATTGAAAATCATTTCGGAGGATTTTATTATTCTTTTGATCCGCCGCCGCAAGGCGCTAAATCTGTTGCAATATTGTTAATACCACAAAAGAAAACAGTCAAAATTATGCTTGGTGGAAACATATAAAAGATACACTGATTCGGAAAACGTTACAATGCATGGAAATATGTATGGCGATGCTTATTGTGGTAGAGGTCGTTATAAATGTTTGCGCGATTTTGGCTTGACCGAATTAGAAAATTTATGCAATATCTGCAATGAACAGCCGTATTCGCTGTTAATTTTGTGGAAATAATCCCCTAAACATCAAGCAGGCTTTTAGCATAATCTTCAGCGTTAAAAACATCTAAATCTTCAATTTTTTCGCCGACGCCGACAAAATAAACCGGCAGTGGACATTCTTCAGCCACGGCCGCCAAAATGCCGCCTTTGGCTGAACCGTCCAGTTTGGTCACCACCAAACCGTCAACGTCTGTCATTTCTTTGAATATCTTAACTTGCGATACGGCGTTTTGTCCGGTGGTTGCGTCAATTGTGAGCAATGTTTTGTGCGGTGCTTCAGGCATCACTTTTTTGATAACGCGAATGATTTTTTTCAGCTCATCCATCAAGCCGTTTTTGTTTTGCAGGCGGCCGGCTGTGTCAATAAACACCACGTCATCGCCGGCTTTAACGGCGGCGTTTAAGCCGTCATAACACAATCCGGCACTGTCACAGCCTGCCGGACCGGAAAACACGCGGATGTGGGAGCGTTCGCCCCAAACCTGCAGCTGCTCAACCGCCGCCGCGCGAAAAGTGTCGGCGGCAATAAATGAAACTTGTTTGCCTGCCGCTTTTAATTTTGCGGCCAATTTACCAATGGTGGTGGTTTTGCCGGCACCGTTGACGCCGACCATCAAAACTACATAAGGTTTAGCGGCGTTATCAATTTTAAACTCGGCTTCGCATGGTTTTAGTATTTGAGCGATGTCTTCCGCTAAAGCCTGTTTTATTTCCTGCTCCGAAACTTCTTTATTCAAACGTTTGTCGGCAAATGCGGCGATGATTTTGGCAGAAGCTTTAACGCCCATGTCTGCACTGATGAGCAATTCCTCAAGCTCTTCCAAAGTTTGAGCGTCAACCTTTCGCTTGGTAAAAATATCGCTGATGCCGCCGCCGATTTTGGCGGAAGTCTTTTTTAAGCCTAAACCCAGTTTCTGAAAAAAATTAACCATTATTATCCTCTCTTAATTCTCTTAAAATTTTTGCCCGCCGCCGGCGTTCTTCCATTTCAATTTGCGGCAAACGCGCCGCCGGCGTCCCATGCCGCTCGGAATAAGGAAAAACGTGCAGTTTGTCAAGCCCCGCTTCATTGACCAATTTGCAAGTGTTGGCAAAAGCTTCAAGCGTTTCGGTCGGAAAACCGCAAATAAAATCTGCCCCGAAAGTCGCTTCCGGCCGCACGGCTCTGATTTTGGCGCAAAGCCTGATGACATCTTCGCGGCTGTGCCGACGCCCCATTTGCTTTAACACCAGATTGTCCCCCGATTGCACCGACAAATGAAAATGCGGATGAATGTTATTATAATTTCCAACCAGTGCAATAAAGTCATCATCAACTGCCGCCGGATCAAGCGAACCGAATTGCAACGACGGCAAATCCGGAAAATGTTCCAAAATATGTTTGACCAATCCGCTGAAAGACGGTTTATAAGAGCAAGCGTCCACACCGGTTAGGCAAATTTCTTTGAAACCTTGTTTTAACAAGGTTTTGATTTGATTTATGATTTCTTCTTCAGGCACCGAGCGGTTGTTGCCGCGGGCAAAAGGGATAATGCAATAGGTGCAGCGATGGTCGCAACCTTGCTGAATTTGCACGAATGCCCGCTGCCGGCCTTCAAAACCGGTGATGAGGTAATGATCGTAATCATCATAAGAAAAAATATTGCCGACAATGCTTTTTTCGGTGATATCGCCGGTCAGATATTTTTCAATTTCCGTTTTTTCTTTGTTGCCCAGCACCAAATCCACTTCCGGCATATCGGCAAATTTTTGCGCGTTGATTTGTGCCGCACAACCGGTCACGACAATACGGGCGTTAGGGTTTTCTTTGCGGAGTTTGCGCACCGCTTGCCGACACTGGCGCTCGGCCTCGCCGGTAACGGCGCAGGTATTGACGATAATCAGATTATCAATGTTTTTAAATTTTTCTTTCAAGATTTCCGCTTCAAAACTGTTGATGCGGCAGCCGAAAGTTACCACCTCTGCCATAAATTCTCCTTAAACACTTATCTTCAGGCAAATATAAATGGAAAATTTTGTGTTTGCAATTTAATTTTATGCTTTTATAATCCATTCATAATAAAAATAACAGCACGAAAGGTTGTAAAATGATTAAGAAAATTGCCTTTGTCTTGGCCACGTTTTTTGGTTCCGGTTTAGCGCCTAAAGCCCCCGGAACGTTTGGCTCTCTTGCCACTTTGCCGCTTGCCTTTGTTATGGCATATTTTTTTGGCCGCGAAGGGGTGTTTTATGCTGCGTTGGTGAGCTTTTTTGTTGGCGTGTGGGCAATACATCAACTGATTAAAGACAGCGAAGACAAAGACCCTTCCAAGGTGGTGATTGATGAAACTGCCGGTCAGCTGACGGCTTTTTTGCTGGTGGCGCCGCAGCTGGAGCACAATCTTTCGTTTTCGGCACTGCTCATTTATCTGTTGGGCTTTGGCTTGTTCCGTTTTTTTGACATTTTAAAAATGGGACCCGTCAAATGGGCGGACAGCAAATTAAAAAATGCATGGGGCGTGATGCTTGATGATGTGTTCGCCGGATTTTTTGCCACCATTGTGTTGCTGTTGATTGTGAGCAGATTTTAAATCAAGCAAGCATTTAACGGATTATTCATTATAGAAAAAATCATAAAGATGTAAAAATACAATAACTTGAAAAATCGTCAACAAGGCATATAAAATGCCCAATATAACCGAACCGCTTGTTAAGCCGATAAAACTGATAATAAGCGGTAAAATACCATATAAAATCAAAAATGTTAAAACGGTTTTCCATAAATTCCCGTTGGTTTTGGCATAGGCGCTGATGATAGAGCTATCGCGTCCGTTGATGGTGGAAATCCACGCAAAACCTGGAATAAAAAATGAAAAAGTCAACAAAGTGATGACCCCAAAATATAAAACGATTTTGCCAAACGGGTTGAGCAAAATAAAGATATAAATACGCCGCAAGAGTGAATAAATATCAGGAAAGCCGATGAGATACCGGCTTAAATAGTGCAAAATGTTAATCCCGATTTTCCCACAAATCAGCACAAACATAGAGAAAGCCAAAATAACGATCATTTTAACGAAAGAATCAATAAATTTTTCTTTGGTTATCAAAGGCCTTTGAGCATAGTACAAACTAACAAAGAAAAAATAAAAGAAATAAATATAAAGACCATAAAGCGTCAACATTAAAAAATTTTGATAAATACCGGCGCGAATTGCCAAATAAGATCCGGAGAAGGAAAGAAGAGTCAGAAAAGTGAGCAACGGAATATTTTTCCCGATAAACGAAAGGGAAGCAATAAACAGTTGACGAATTGACAGTTCTTTCCTCATAAATCTCCTTATTTTTTATGATAATGGTTTTCCATAAAATGCTCCAGCCAATGAATATTATATTGTCCGTCAATAAATTCGGCCTGCGATATAATTTCTTGATGCAGCGGAATGGTGGTTTTAACCCCGATGATGACAAACTCTTCCAAAGCCCGACGTAAACGCATCAAAGCGGCGTTACGTGTTTTGCCGTGAATGATGAGCTTGGCAATCATACTATCGTAATAAGGCGGAATGGTATAACCCGAATAAATTTCCGAATCAACCCGAACGCCGAGCCCACCCGGAGCGTGCCATTCATTAATTTTTCCCGGACACGGCGTAAAGGTTTCCGGATCTTCCGCATTAATGCGGCATTCAATGGCATGGCCGCTGAAAGTGATGTCATCTTGCGTATAGCCCAGAGCTGCGCCGCTGGCAATGCGGATTTGCTCACGCACAATATCAATACCGGTAATAGCTTCGGTAATCGGATGCTCAACCTGAAGACGCGTATTCATTTCCATAAAATAAAATTTACCGTCTTCGTATAAAAATTCTAAAGTGCCGGCATTTTGATAGCCGATTTTTTTGATGGCATTACAGACGATATTGCCGATTTCCTTGCGTTGAGCATCATTTAAAGCCGGTGATGGACACTCTTCAATCACTTTCTGATTGTTGCGTTGGATAGAACAATCGCGTTCGCCTAAATGAACCACGTTGCCGTACTTATCCGCCAAAATTTGCATTTCAATATGGCGGGGTTTTTGCAAATATTTTTCCATATAGACGACATCGCTTGTGAAAGCTGCTTTTGCTTCGGCGCGTGCCATGGTATAAGCCTCTACCATTTCTTTATCGTTAAAAGCAATTTTCATACCTTTGCCGCCGCCGCCGTCTTTGGCTTTAACAATGACCGGATAACCGATTTTGTTAGCCCAAGCGATGGCATCATCAACACTTTCCAGTGCCGGAGATCCCGGTGTAATCGGCAAGCCTGCTTCAACAGCGGCTTTACGTGCCATGATTTTATCGCCCATGAGGCGCATTTGCGCCGAAGATGGACCGATAAAAACAATGCCGTGTTTTTCAACCATTTCTGCAAAATCGGCGTTTTCAGAAAGGAAACCGAACCCCGGATGAATAGCATCGGCACCTGTGATCAAGGCTGCCGATATGATGGCGGGTTTATTCAAATAGGAATCGGACGAACGGGCAGGACCGATGCAAACAGCTTCATCAGCCAAACGAACATGCATGGCATTGGCATCGGCTTCTGAATGAACGGCAACAGTACGGATGCCCATTTCACGACAAGCACGATGGATGCGCAAAGCAACTTCGCCACGATTCGCAATCAATACTTTTCCAAACATATAAAATCCTTATTTTATATTATTCAATGACAATCAAAGGCGCACCGTATTCAACCGGATCGCCGCTTTCCACCAAAATTTTCGTTACGCGGCCGCCTTTATGAGCTTTAACGGGATTGAAAGTTTTCATAGCTTCAATCAGGCAGACAGTATCACCGGAAGCAACCGTATCACCGACATTAACATAATTACCTGAATTTGGGTCGCTTGAAAGATAAACAACACCGACCATCGGCGATTTAACGGCATCAGGGCTGTTAGCATAATCGGTTTCAGTCGGCGCACTGACGGCAGATGTTTCAATCGGAGCCGGTGCTGTTGGTGCAGATTGTTGAGCCGGTGCGGGAGCCAGTGCGGGCGTATAAACCGTTGTGGCGACACCGGAATTTTGCCGAGATAAAGTGATTCGGCAGGCTTCATCTTCATATTCAAGTTCGGTTAAATTTGTTTTATCCAATATTTCAGCCAATTTGCTGATAACTTTTGTATCTATAGGATTAGACATTATTTACTCTCTTTTACAAAATTAAAAAATCATTTTAGTCATAGTACGAAACAGAACAAAAAACAACAAATTTTAGCATTTTTTTTAAAAAAATACACAATTTTTGATGTCTTTTATGCCATTTTGCGACATTTTTCATAAAAAATGTTTTGTGCAAATAAACAAATATGATGAAATTTAAGACTTGATTTTTTTATAACAACTGATAGTGTCATAGGCATATATATCACACAGTAAAATCAGAAATAAAATTTATCAAGATTTTGCGCATAATATTGATTGTGAATAGTTTAGTAGTGGCGGGAGTTTAAAAATGCTAAAAAAATTAAAAGTTATGTTTTCTACACATGGCTTGGTAGAAGGTGATTTCGGCTATGCGCTGGATGAAAGTGGCCGTCCAACCGAAGAAATTTTATCAAAAAAAGTAATTACCGGTCAAGATACAGGCGGACAGGTGTATTATGTTAAAGCCCTTGCTTCAAGTTCCACAAATTATAATGTGGATTTGGTAACTCGCCGTGTGGATCCTCGCATTTGTCCGCAATTTGGCGGAACACAGGCAGATACTATTCATAATCAATATTATGAACCAGAGATTCAGTGGCATGAAAATCCTGTCATACGTAGCCGCGTTCTGCGCATTCCTGCCGGTGGCAATTTTAATTTTGTTCCCAAAGAAGAAATTGTTCCGCTTTTGCCTGAACTTGTGGACAATCTCTATGAATTATATAAAAGAGAAGATGTAATAAAAGATATAGAAGTGGTGGAAGGACATTACCGCGACGGCATGTTGGCGGCGGATATGCTTTGTAATAAGATAGAGCAAGAAACCGGAAAACGGCCGATTATGTTAGTCACTAGCCATTCGCTCGGACATAAAAAATATGAGCGCAATTTACCGCAATATCAAGCCGGACAAATTAGTCAGGAGGAATGGAATTGGCACAATTTTGAACAGCGGATAGCTCATGAGAAATATGCTTTTGACAAAGCCGACATCATCATTGCCACATCGCCGGACGAGCAACGTCGGTTGTTGGCAGAGCCGTATTTTGTTGATTCGCAGAAAATCACGGTTATTCCTCCTGGATATAATGACAAAATATTTATGCCGCTTAATCCGCAGGAGCTACATAAACAGAAATATCGTTTTAGATATAATGATTTGAATGGAACGGAGCGAATAATAAATTTGGCAGACAAACAAGTTGTTTCTTCGTTGGGACGTGTGGTTCGTGATAAAGGTTTTTGCGAATTAGCTCGTTCCGTGATGGAAATTATTCAGGATAATCCGTCAGTTATGTATATCGTAAGCGGAGAAAACGGCAACCCGATTACTGAAGAATGTCGTAAAATATTTAAAGACCATGAAGATCAAATTATTTTTATGCCATCGCTTAATCAAAAAGAAATGGCTAAAGTTTATAATATTTCATCGGTTTTTGTGATGTCTAGCCTAAACGAAGCATTTGGCATGGTGCCGATTGAAGCAATGGGCTGCAAGACTGCCGTAGTTGTTGGTCGTAGCGGTTTTAATGATTTTGCTCATTGTTCGGATATTCGTGATGAAAATCTGGATTTGAATAAAGCAATCGGTATATATGCCCCATCGCAGGAAAAAGATCGTTGGCGACAGGTTAAGGCGTTGAAGTTGTTACTTAATAATGAAAAACTATGTCGGCAGATTGCCGAAAATGGTTATAATTATGTTCGTAACAATTTGACGTGGGAAAAGATTTCCGAGCAAAAAGATGAGATTGTGCAACAAGTCTTACAGAAAAGAGAAAAGCAAAGAATATCGGTGAACGGAAACGATGTAAAAATCGTACCTTCAAAACGAGAAAAAGATATTTAACTATTGGAAAGATGATGGTTTGTGATAGCCATTTTCAAAAAATATGCAAAATAAATAAATTTGTGCTGGACAAATAGAAAAATATCTATTATAAGACATTTCGTTAACTTGCTCGGGTAGCTCAGTTGGTAGAGCAGAGGACTGAAAATCCTCGTGTCGGCGGTTCAATCCCGTCCCCGAGCACCATTTGAAAAGCCCCTTTGTGAAAGGGGCTTTAAAGTTTTTTAAATGATAGCGGGATTGAACCGTCCGACACGAAGTGGAGGCGACAAAATCAAAAAAAACAATCCTGTGAATTGTTTTTTTGGTTTTGATTACGGAAACATTAGCGCGGCAAACAAGTGATAACGAAGTTTGCTTTCGCTTAAGTTTCCGGTGACCGAAGCGAGTTAATGAGCCGTTAAACGGCGAATTTAGGAGCAAGAACAATCCCGTCCCCGAGCACCATTTGAAAAGCCCCTTTGTGAAAGGGGCTTTAAAGTTTTTTAAATGATAGCGGGATTGAACCGTTCCAATACTTTGAAGCTATATGTAAATAAGATTTTCACTCCATCCAAACCAGTTTTAAATGGGGAGAATTAGGCTTACCAGAATTATAACGACAAAAAGTATCAATTTGCTCAACAGTCATGTCCTTAAGGCAATTATTGCCGCTGGAGCAGTAAGCATCGCCGTAGTAAGTGAAGTTATCCCATGAATCTTGATCACAGTCCCAAGTTTCATCATCGCCATGACTGGCCATTACCATACGCCATAAATTGGCGTGAAATTCTTTGGCGACATTAACAACGTTACGGTAGATATCCAAACTTTGATTGCTGTTGTTGCTTGTGTCTAATTGGATAAAAAACTGTGTATAATGTATGTTGCTGTTATGTATTGTATAAGTCATTTGTAAGGCCGTATTAAAGACATCGTAAATGGTAACTTGCCCTTGTGATTTAATCATTTCATTCGGAACTTCATTTAGTTTAATCAGATAGGGTATTAAAGAAACAGATTCCGAAAGATTCCATTGACCGGAATATCGCAAACCGGCGTTAATAAGGGTGCTTAATTGCTCGGCCTGTTTATTGAGTTTATACTTCATCATCGCCTTGGAATAACCGGCAATAGCCCCGACCGAAAGCACGCCGATTATACCAGCACGCCTAACATCTCCACCATGGAACGCCCGCATAATGCCGCATCTGCTTGCGTTCTTTCATTGTGTGCATGAAAGGAAAAGCTAAAAAATTTGAACAAATTCATTAAAAGAACTCCTAAAAACTGCAAAATAAACGTATTTGCTCGTCATTCTAAACCGTTTTTTTTGCAATTTTAAAGAGTCTCGTGGGGATAAGTTACAGATACTCGGCACGGTCGTACGCATCATCATGTCTTTTATGCTGTCGAGCCTTTCAAATTGTTAAGTCTTTCGTTTTGCCGATTTTACCAAATGGCGCAGTTGTTAAAGATTGAGAATCTAATAATGTACATTGCCAACATACCGAAATAAAACACAGTTTGATTATTCTAGTTTTTTTAAATCATCTACAGTTAACTCGCGGCAATTGTCAGCAAAACACAAACCATATTTTTGCGCAAGTTTGTTTAACCAAAAACATTTTTCCGGTTCATAATCGTCAAAACCTTTCAAACAAGGTTCCATTTTTCCTTCCATTATGAGTTTTTCATTATTCAGAGCAAACAATTCAAGCAAATGGCGATGATAAAGTGGTGAAATATAATACGAATCATCACTGTTTTCATGACAACGGATGTCTTCTTTTACTTTTTGGATTCGCGTTTCAATATCATCTATGGTGTTAAACATAATTTTTCTCCGCTTGTTTTATACGGAGTATATTAAATTAAAAACAATATATCAATAACAATATTTAAAATATTAAAAAAAATACAAGCGATTTAAAAAAGCTTGTATTTTAATTGTAGATAAATCAAATTTTTTGAATAAGCGCTATGATTTTGCCGCAAGTTTTAATATCTTCGCGTTTTGCGACTCTGTAGTCTTTGTATATTTTGTTATCGCAACGAATATCAACAGAGCCGTCAAGCGGCGAAAGTTCAACCCGTCTAACACTGAATTCACACCCGCTTGAAAACAAATAAAGACCGTTGCCGTCCGGTATTTTGTAAGATGAATCAAACCAAACATAGTCGCCGGTGTTAATGCTGGGCTTCATGGCGTCGCTTGTGATTTTAACCATTTTGATGTGGCTGGCTTGATTAATGCCGAAATCATTTAATATATTTTGACCGATGAAATTTTTGCCGATAACTTGTAAAGTCTGTCCGCCGGTTTTTGGCTGTGGGGAAACAACTTCCAAGACTTCTAAATTGGCATCGGGCAAACGACTGTTGCTGATTAGGTCGGATATGATGTGGTGCGATCCGTCGGCCGCCGTGTTCGCTTTTGTGGCAATAATTTCATCATCCATTAATTCGCTGTCGTCAACATTAAGCAAGCCAGCCAGCCGCATACGGTCAATTTCTTTTAAGCGTCGGGGGTAACCGTATTTAACATACTGTTGTATATATGAATCTTTACGTCCGATTTTTAAGGACACATCACGATAGTTTAAACCGCCTTCGGTAATCAATCGGTCAATTTTTTTTCTGATTTCTTCAATATCAGCCATCAATACTCTCCATAAATTTAAATGATATGTTTTTTGTAATATATATTAATAACAATATTTGTGCAAATATTTTTTTTAATATTGACATATTTATAGCAATATAAAATTATATTAAAAAAAATATACGGAGGAAAGAATGAAACCTGTTGCAACAATAGAAGATGTTGAAATGGAAATCAGACACGCGTTGTTGATTTTAAAATCATTGCCTAAAGAAGGCCCCAAGCATTTAACAGCTTATTGGCCGGAATTTTTAGATGAAAATGACGAGAAAAAACTGCAACGGGTGTATATCAAACCACTGCCGGAGGAGTTTGATGACATGGATATCGTTTTTGAAAAATGGATGAAAATTCTGGATTATAAAGAACGTAATTTACTTTTGAAACGTATTTCTGGTTATGGATGGAAACTGCTTGCTTATGAATTTAACAAATCGCGTAATACTTTGCATCGGTATTATATAGCTTGTTTACAAAAAATCTTGATATATGCCAAAGAATTACAGGAAGCGGAAAATCAATTAGACGTGCCTCCGGAATAATTATGGTAAAAATATTTTGCACAAAGTACGTAATATCAACGTGTTATTACAACTGATGATACAAAGCGATACAAAAAGAGCAAAACGGAGCAACGTGATACATTTTAGGGTGATACATTTTTTAGAAAATATGATAAATAAAAAAGTAAAATCGGGAGACGAAGCGATAAGCAAAGTCTCCCGTTTTAACAGCAATAAGCAACCGTCCGTTTGGGCGGTTTTTTTAATGAAAGGAAAAAATTAAATGAACAGTCTATTTCAAAATAATTACGAAAGCGAGAATGATAAGAGGTTGGATAAAAAGTTCAGTTATAATTATCAGGTGATAAAGAACATGTACCCGAAGGCAAGCGAATTGCCGGAAGAAGAAGTCAGAAAAATCATCCGAAAATATTACCAAGCACCTCAAGGTCAGGAGGAACAAGTCATAAAAAATTACATCAGCCAAAAAGAACCCGAATGGCAAACACAGTATTTTGATGAAGATGATGATTTAAGTAAACAATCACATAATTTTGACAGTATGAAAATAATAGATAAAGCATTTAGTTATCTTCCGGAATACAAGACATTAAAAGATGCTAAAAACGAAATGGATAGAATGAATATGGCAGGATATGATAACTACGCGCATAGACTTGGCATGTGCCGCATAGGGCAAATGGGCGATATGAATTTTTTAAGTCCTACCGTGGGTGTAACTTTAGGAGCCTTAAAAGAGGTTAAAGACATTTATGATAAATCAATTAAAAACAACAAACCTTGGAAAAATATTTTAAATGATTCCTATAAAGATATGAAAAACAATTGGGAGGGCTTAAATTGGGGCTTGAACAATCCCGATAAAGATTGTAGAATATGCTGAATGATTTGGATTTTAGGAAAAACGAATGGAAAAAATGATACTTGATTTCTGGAATCGTTGTAAAAACAATAATAAAATTCTGAACATGATGGAGAAAGTAACTTTTATAACTCGTATTTTGTTTGCTTTTCTTGTTTTTTTATTTATAACGGCCATCATTTATTCAGCTTATAAATTATAATAGTGATAATATCAGTATTAAAGAAATAACAGCCGCCTTTGTTTAAACAGGGGCGGTTTTTTAACGAAAGGAAAAACAAATGAATAACCTTTTTCAAAATAATTACGAAAGCGAGAATGATAAGAGATTGGATAAAAAGTTCAGTTACAATTATCAGGTAATAAAGAACATGTACCCGAAGGCAAGCGAATTGCCGGAAGAAGAAGTCAGAAAAATCATCCAAAAATATTACCAAGCGCCTCAAGGTCAGGAGGAACAAGTCATAAAAAATTACATCAGCCAAAAGGAACCGGAGTGGCAGCAATTATACGGATTAGATTATGAGGATAAAGAAGAAAACCAAAATCAAGATTCAAATTCCTTTTGGCAGTCGCCACAAAACAATGACTTTTGGGGCGGCTATGGCAACAAACAAAACACATCGTCTTCAACTATACAACCGATGACGGAACAAGAGTGTCAAAACACTCCTAAAAGCAACAATATCAATGATAATAATTTTCCAAATTTGCAAAGAGCTATGCAAAATGAAGGATATTTAACCGCTAGAGATATAGCAAAAGTTGCGCGCCGAAGTAATTTCACACCGAGACTTGCACCAATGAGAATTGTAAATGACGCCAGAAACATATACAATAAAAAATTCAATGATAAATATAAGCATGCATATATTAACTGCTTAAATGCACAGCAGGGAACCAAAAATATATTATGGGCAGATTATTTATCTAGACTTAAAGAAATATACGATATATATTCAAAAAACAACACAAAAGAAGAATCTGAAAAAGATATGGATGCAAATCTAACCGGACGCTTTTTAGGGCTTAAGTATCCAGATGGAGATTGTGATGAATTGGTACAGAGATATTACAAAAAACAGCCGTAAATATGGAATAAAATACCATCCGTGGAGAATTTTAGGCTTATTGATATTGGGTTTATTCCTTTTAGAGGCTGTGCCAATGAGCTTGATATTTTTTCTGTGTCTTGATTGAACGTAAAATCACAGGCTGGTTAAGAGATATTGCAACATCAGGAAGAATAGATAAAATAAACTATATAACAGAATAAGGAGAAAGAGAGATGAAGCGATATTTGTTGGCCTGCCTGCTCTTCAATCTGCTTTGTGTAAGAATATAACATCTGTAAAGGGAAATGTCAATTTAAAAAGGATAAAGATATGCTTACGCCAAAACAGGAAAAATTTTGCCAAAGTGTTGCCAAAGGGCTTACTTATTCTGATGCATACCGCGAGGCTTATAATGCCAGTAAGATGAAGCCAGAGAGCGCGAACCGTTTGGCGATAAAGTTTATGAAAGACATCAAGAGTTGCAGAATTAAAAGAAAAAACTACCGGCGACATTAAATATACGAATGAGGATAGTTTTAACAACCTACGTAAAGCCCAAGAATTGGCATTGAACCGGAAAAATCTGCTCGGTGAGACTAACCCTGATTTAACCAACTTTATTAAAGCAGAAGAGCTGAAGGGCAAGCTTAAAGGGCTTTATGTTGAGAAAAAGGAAATATCGGGCGGATTAGATATTTCGCCGTTCAAAATTGATGTGGTGAAGTGATTTTATCTAAAAATAACAATTAAATAAAATCAATATCTTGGTTTCAATCTGGCGTCTGGACAAATGCCGAAAAAACAGAGGGTTGAGGACAAATGCTGTTTTATAAAAAATTTGAGCCATTGTTATATATAGATGACGGTAAATACGATACATTGGTTTTTACCGGAGGCCGAGGGTCAATGAAAACCGGACATGTCTGCCGCGGTATATTATTGACAATGTTGCGCTCTAAAAAGCGAGTGGCCGTTTTCAGAGAAACAAAAGTAGCAACGGAAGAAAGCCTTTATATTGAGTTTAAAGAACTGATTAATGCTGAATTTTCTGATCGTGGTTTTGAATATTCCAAAAATCGCATTTGGCATTGCTACACAGGTGCCGAATTATTCTTTATGGGATTGCAGGATAAAAATCAAAATGCGCGGGAAAATTTGAAAGGGCTGGCTCAAATTGATATCTTGTTGATAGACGAGGCGCAGGCCGTGTCGTCTGCCGTATGGGATGTTTTGTTAAAAACCATCCGTAAAGAAGGGTCGGTGCTGATTGCGATTTATAACCGCATTGAGGATGATTTGCCGGTGGAAAGCGCGTTGTTTTTGGATTATGACAACATGAGCGCGCCGGATAAAACTTATTTTGTTGAGGTTAATTATCCGGAACTCATACATTTGGGCGTTTTAAGCGAGAAGTTTTTAAGCTATGCCGAGCTGGTAAAAAAGAACAAACCGGAAGAATACGAGCGGGATTATTTGAACAAACCCAAAGGCGCCAACGTGGCCAAGGTGGTCAAATACTGGAGCAAAGACAATATCAACGAAGATATTCGCTATTGTGATGACTTGGATATTTATTGGAGCTTGGATTTTAACGTCAATCCGGCGATGTCAACGCTTGCTCATTTTGACGGCAAAAAGTTTTTTATTTTTGATGAATTGGTTCTAAACAATGTCATCACTCAAGATGTGGTGGACGAATTTATCCGGCGTTATCCGCCGGAAAATGTCAAAGGCGTGGTGCAAATCTGCGGCGATGCGTCGGGAAAATACCGTAAAACCCAGAGCCGGTATTCCGATTATGCGATAATCGTCAACACTTTGGCGAAAGCCGGATATCATTATAACCTGAACTTACGGCCGTTTAATCCACCGATATTGGCGCGGATAAACGCGTTTAACAAGCAGGTTTTAACCGATGCTGGTGAGCGCAATGTTTTGGTGCACCCGAGATGCAAATGGCTGATTTACAATATGAAAAAGTTAAAGTTCAAAGAGGGGACGTCTTTGATAGACGCCCCGACGCCGGCGCAAATTGAAGATGACGATGACAAGCTTTATTTAGGCCATATCTTTGACGCGGTCAGTTATATGGTGGAATTTTTCAAACCCGTGGTAAGGGAATAGATTTTTTTAAGTTGCAATTTTGTTTGTATTCAATGGATTGGCTCATATATTGATACAAAGCGATACAAAAAGAGCAAAACGGAGCAACGTGATACATTTTAGGGTGTTACATTTTTTAGAAAATATGATAAATAAAAAAGTAAAATCGGGAGACGAAGCGATAAGCAAAGTCTCCCGTTATAATAGCAATAAGCAACCGCCCGTTTGGGCGGTTTTTGAATGAAAGGAAAAAATTAAATGAACAGTCTATTTCAAAATAATTACGAAAGCGAGAATGATAAGAGGTTGGATAAAA
>CALXZI010000029.1 GCA_944393205.1 uncultured Alphaproteobacteria bacterium
ATAGTACTACATCCATCTGATACGACCTATCTACGGGATATGTTTAACAACGGCATCTGGTTTTACGCACAATATCCCAAAGCTTATGGTTTAGGATACAGATTTGATACCGGTGGCGACCGCAAAGAAATCTGCCGCAATCTTGTCAATGTTTATAAAGCCTATGCTAGTGAATTACACTCTATCACGACTGATTGGCATTATACGTCCGAAGACACCGGCGAAGAAGGAAGCGAAAATTTCGGTCATTATTACGGTAATGGGTATTGTACGGCTGGACGGCAATGTATTAACAATATTACACTTAATGACATTGATATGCTTTGCAACCATTGTGCCGAAAATGCCACTGAATGCCGAATTTATGCTTATTGGAAATAAGTAAAAGCAGAATTTTTTAATTCCACGGACGATGACCGACGCTTTCTCGCACTGTTTTCACTTTAGCTTTGCCGCCACGGATAAACACCGCACCGCCGCCGTCTTTTTGCGTGTCGCGTTGGCACCCGTTGATACTGACTTCACCCGTTTTGTTCCAACGCACAACATCTTTATAAACGCATTCTTCTTGGCTACATTGCAGCGCCAGCCAGTTTAAATCCGTCATTTCACCGGCGTAAATTTTCTTTAAATCCCTGACTTCGGCTTTATCAATCGGCAAGCTGACGGTCTTTTCAAGCCAGATATTCTTAATCCAACGGTTGCCGCGACCGGGCATTACCACCATATTGCCGGCATTGTCCTGCACGGCAATTGCTCTGCCGGTCGCATCATACAGCATATCCGGCTTTTGTGCCGTGAAAATACTCAAAATGCCGATAATAAGCGGAAACATTCCCCAGCGTCGCCATTTTTCCTGCCATATACATATCCACAAGCCGCCAACAACCATCAGCAACAATCCCCAAAATGGCATAGATAACACGTGATAGCCGGCGTTGGGCAAACCCGCCACATACGCGGTGATGTCGTTGACAAGACCTATACCCAAGCCGACAATTTTGAGCGGCAAGACATCCAACCCCAACGGCATCAAAAACAATGCCGCCAGCACAAACGGCATAATAACAAAGCCGATGACCGGACCTGCCAGCAGATTGGCCAAAGTCGTATAAACGGCAACTTGATTAAAGTGATAAATTGAAAACGGCAACGTGGCCAAACTCGCCATTAAATCCGACAGCATCAGACCGATGAAATACGCCGTCACAATCTTTAAAAATCCCTTGCCGGCAAAAAAACGGTGTATGGCGGCAGCGTATCTTTCATAAAAAGCAATCAAGACCACCACAGCGGCAAACGACATCTGGAAACTGGCACTGATAAGCGCATACGGCGAAACAATCAACACCACAAGCGCGGCAAAACTAACCATGCGCATGGAAATCGCCCGCCTGCTACACATCACACCGATTAAAACCACCAATGTGGTAATAAATGCTCGTTGCGCCGGTATTTCCGCACCGGAAATCAATAAATAAACAAAACTCATAATGATAGCAAATACAGCCGCTATCTTTTTAGAATCGCAGCGTAGCGCCCAATATGGTACCAAAGCAATCAATAACCGCACAAAGAAAAACGCCATAGCGGCCACCATACTCATATGCAAACCCGAAATGGAAATAAAATGCGCCAAACCGGAATTGCGGTAATTTTCGGTTATTTCTTCTGAAATGCCGTCACGGTCGCCGGCAACAATAGCGGCGGTCATTCCGGCTTCGTCAGGCGGCAGAATACGATTGATACGTGCCACAATTCTACTGCGTACATAATTGACAGCATAGGCTATTTTATCTTTTAAGGACAGCTCCCGTTCACGATCAATGACAAAAACGCTGCTGTTGGCATAACCCACGGCACTGATATTTTCAAAAAACGCTTTGCGGTCAAATTGATAACCATCCGGCAACGCAGGCATGGAAGGATGCATTAAGGTTGCTACCATTTCCACACATTGTCCCTCTCTTAATGAACTCTTTTTGGAAGTCAGCGTTACTCGGAACAACCCTTTGCGCGGGTTGTCAAAATCCGCAACGTCGGTTAAAAGCAAACGCACTTTTCCTTTGGCGTTTTTATCAACTTCCAAAATCCGCCCTTTAAGATAAGTTATTTCGTTTTCTTGCGGATTTTGTATATGTTTTGTTTGATAAAGTGCTTGAAGCTGGATACTACTAAAACCCAACGCCAATGTAAAAAACACCGTTAAAACAAGCATTCGCGCCGGAAGATAACGCCAACGATACAATAAATATAACAGGATTTCCACAACAATGACAGTCAGCCACGGCGATGGTTCTTGCTTTAAGCCAAAATATGCCCCGATACCAACGCCGAATATAACCGACAACCAAATAACCCAGCGTTCACGCTCGGCAAAAAAACTTTCTTTTACATATTCAACAAAATGCCTCATAAAATTTTATTTAGCATTATCAGCCTTGAAATACAAACAAAAATTACATCATTTTTTATCAGCAATGAGTTTTAATATGACATCAGCGGCATTGGCGCTCGGGCTTTGTTCGCCTAAACCCAAAATCTCTTTAACCTTAGCAAAACCTTCTATCTGACGCTCGTAAAGCGAGCCTTTTTTTAAAAATTCTTCAGCATAATACATCAGTTTGCCAATGTTGCAATCATTTTGCAAAAGCTCCGGAACAATCTCCCGTCCTAACAGAATATTACTCAAATTAACAAATTGAATATGCAAAAAATGTTTGGCAAACCAAGCCGTTAAAGGCGCAACCTTATAAGCAATCACGTGCGGGACATCAACCATTGCCAGTTCCAAAGCTACCGTTCCGGATGCCGCCACGGCTAAATCAGCCGCAACAAAAGCATCATGCCGGTCACTTTCATTGTTGACGATAATAATCGGCTGGCCGCTTTCTTCTACCATTTTTCGTACGCGATCTTCCACCGTATGCACGGTCGGGATTACAAAACAAAATTCCGGATGTCTTTGCTTAAAATTTTTAACAAAATCAAGAAAAACCGGCAACAAACGTGAAACTTCCGTTTTGCGCGAACCGGGCAGTACCGCCATAATTTTACAATTATCCTCTATATTGTATCGGTGGCGAAAATCTTCACCTTTGCCGCAAACGACACTGCTCTCAATCACCGGATGACCGACAAAAGTCGTGTCAAGATGATAAGGTGTAAAATATTTCGGTTCATAAGGAAATAATGTCAACAAATGGTCAATATATTTATACATTGTTCTGGCACGCTTTTTCTTCCATGCCCACACTTGCGGCGCCACATAATGTACTTGCGGTATACCCAGACGTTTTTTTCTTAAAGCTTTGTGTATCCGCGCCGAAAAGCTCCAACTGTCAATGGTAACGACAATATCCGGTTTTTGGGCTTCAACATCGGCAACCGTTTGTTTTATCCGTTTCAAAACCAACGGAATGCTCGGCACAACTTCAGCCAACCCCATTACCGCCAAATCCGCAATATCAAACAAAGATTTCAGCCCTTCGCCTTCCATGCTTTCACCACCGACGCCGCAAAACTTTATTTCCGGACATTTGTCGGCCAAAGCACGCATTAATCTTGCGCCCAGCAAATCACCGGAAGGTTCGCCGGCAATCAGATAAACTTTCATTGAATAACTTCTCCCGGAATAATCCCCACAACAAACATTTTATATTTATCGGCCAGTTTAATCACTTTTTCTTCATCCACCACCAATGTGTTGCCGGCATGAATTGCTATACCGCGTAAACCGCTGTTATGTGCGTTTTCAATCGTTTTAATACCGATGGTCGGTAAATCTATACGCATATCCTGATTGGGTTTGCGAAGTTTGATAAGCACACCTCCATCGCCTTTGCGCTTATAACCACCGCAACGTTTTATCAACTCATCGGTGCCTTCTATGCCTTCAACCCCCAAAACCAGACCTTGCTGCACCACCACCGACTGCCCGACATCCAACTCTCCCAAACAAAGAGCTACTTCCGTACCGCGCGCTATGTCAGCCAAAGCTTGTTTGTCCGGCTTGGCTTTGGTTAAACTGCCTTCCCTCACCAGCAATTGCGGCATAACTTCATGAATACCAATTACTCTCATTTTTTCGGCTTCAATCTCTTTAATCAAAGCACGTAAAATGCCGTCATCACCCAAAGCTTTTAAACCGATTTTGGCAAAGAAAGCCGTCGTGCGTAAATCAGGCACCAAATCAGATAATGTCGGACGGTGAATTGTGCCGATCATCACAACATCTTTGACGCCTTCTTCGCAAAAACGTTTAAATCCAGTACCGGCCTGACCAATTCTTATCCATTGATGCGGAACATTTACATCAAAAAAAGCGCGATCCGCATTACCCTCAATCGCCAATACAAAATACGGGCGTTTGGTTTTCCGACAATGGTTGATTAACATTTGCGGGATTGTGCCTCCACCGGCAATAATACCTAGTTTTCGTTGGTCGTCATTCATAATATTTGGTTTCTCTTTGTTAATAACTTTTGTAAGCTACCATAATTTTTTTTTGTTTTCAAGGGGGCTTGTCAGCGTATGGAAAACTCTTATTAGTCCTTTTCCTGACAAAAATTTTTAAGTTTTACCCGTAAAATACCGATTTTGTATTCCCGCAGGCGCTGCTTGAAGCGTTCGTCTTTCGGTAATGCCGCAAACTCCGGAATATCACCGGCTTTGACCATATCTATCACACGGCAAGCCAATTCTAATTTTTCAGCACCGAGAAGAACCTCTGCTTCATTAAAATCATCAGCCGGCATTGTCGTACTGGCCATATCCGCCTGACAAAGCGCAATATATTCCTCAACATAGCAAACGTGTCCCAGAGTCATCTTTTCGGCCAAATCGTATAGGCTTGCGGCACGCATTTCGGAAATACAATGAAACTTCATATGTTGCTCGGCCGCCATGGCGGCAAAATCACGAAAACGGTTCGGCACTTTTAAGCGGCGACAGATTTTATAGATTAACGGCCGGCTGTGGTCAGCATGTCCTTTGTGCGAAGGAAGTTCTTCCTTCGGGGTCAGAAGTTTGCCGACATCATGCAGTAAAAGCCCGAATTTGACCAATGCCGGACTGCGCGAAGCTTGTTTTAATGCTTGCAAGGTATGTTCACCTGTGTTTCCTTCAGGATGGTATTTTTTATATTCCGGCACCGACCATAAAGCATCAATTTCCGGCAAAATGACTTTTAAGGCGCCGATTTGCCGCGCCATCGCAATAAATTTATAAAAAGCCGGCGTTTTCAAAGCCTTGAATAATTCGCCCCATACCCGTTCGGCTGTTAAGTGTTTCAGCATACCGCGCGCCACCATTGTCCGACAAAGTTCCAATGTTTCCGGAAAAACATTAAAATCCAGTTGGGCGGCAAAACGGCACAAACGCAAAACCCGTAGCGGGTCTTCCGTAAAATGCTCGGCATTAATGTGACGCAGCAATTTCTTTTTTATATCATTTTGACCGCCAAAATAATCAATATATTTGCCGTTTTTAGCATCATAGGCAATGGCATTACAGGTAAAATCCCGCCGTTCAAGATCTTCTTTTAAAGTAACATGTTCATCAAAAATAAATTTGAAATCCGTATGTTTATCGCCGGTTTTTATTTCCCGCCGCGCTAAAGCATATTCCTCTTTTGTTTGCGGGTGAAGAAAAACCGGAAATCCGCTGCCGACTTCTTGAAAGCCAAGTTGTTGCATTTTTTCGCGCGTGGCACCGACCACAACATAATCGCAGTCGTTGGGCTCTTTATTCAAAAGCCGGTCTCGCACAGCACCGCCCACTTGATAAACTTTCACGCGCTTTCCCCTAATCTTTTTATACAGATTATTAAATACCACAAAAAAATCAAGCCCAAAACAACAGATTTAAATTTGTCTTTTTCAATTATTTGCCGCCAAGCGTAGAAACAACAAAGTCAAGCTCTTCGGCCGAAATGTGATGATCAAGCGCATTAAAGGCTTTTGTTGACACAGGAACTTTTTCTTGCCGCAACCAAGAGGCCGTATATTCCATACATTTAAACAAAACCATTTTATCTTGTTTTCCATGCAATAAATAAACTTTGGGACGTGAGACAATACAATCGTCCAAATGTTCATTGGCCGCCGCCAAACCGGAAAATGAAAAACATCCGGCCAGCGGACGCTGACGAATCAGCGCCGTCCAGATTGCCAACATTGCTCCTTGCGAAAAACCGGCAATATACGTATTATCATCGGCAAACCCGTGTTGTTGTTGCATTTGCGTAATAAAAGCATTGACCGCCTTCGCCGTTTCAGCTAAAGCCGGTGCGGCCTGATTGTATATACGAGCAATTTCTTCCACCGGTGTTTCCGTCAAACGGCGTTTGTTTTCACTGTCAAAATCCGACACCTTATACCAACTTTTTCGCTCCGGTTCTTTTTGCGAAGAATTTTTTCCTTCCGGTGCCGCAATGGCTAAATCAGGAATTTTCTTTTGCAGATATTCATAAGACGGCAGCATTTCCGCACGTGTATTGTTATATCCATGCAAAAACACCAGCATTTTTTTTGCCGGAAAAACAGGTGAAAAATATTGGTAATCAAAATCAGTCAAGACGAATCCTTCTTATACCATAGATATGCCTTGTTTATAAAAATTTTATTTAAATTTATTTAACGATCTTAAAGGTTGCGACTTATCCCCACGAGACTCTTTAAAATTGCAAAAAAAAAAACGGTTTAGAATAGCGCGCATTAATACTTCTTTTTGTAATTTTCAGGAGTTCTTTTGATGAATTTGTTCAAATTTTTTAGCTTTTCCTCTCCGGCACACAATGAAAAGTTGCAAGCAGATGCGGTGTTATGCGGTCGTTCCATGGTTGAGATGTTGGGAGTTCTTGCCATCATCGGTGTGCTTTCCGTTGGGGCTATCAGCGGCTATTCCAAAGCGATGATGAAGTATAAACTTAATAAATTTTCCGAATCCATTAACACACTTTTAAACTACGCTTTACAATATCTTCCACAATTTGAATCATCTATAGGACAGACGTTTTATAATGAAATTTTATACAAACTCAACATTATTCCTGACGGTATCACTTATGATACAGTCAGTAAAATAATGTATGATATTTTTGATGATAAAATAACAGTTTACCGTAATCATACGGAAGATAATATAAAAGCAAACATATTATCAATCAGCGCCGACACTTCCGATATGAGCAAACAAATCTGCCGCACGGCTTTAACCGTTGCAAAAGAAAACGCTTTTGCATTGTATTCCGTATCCGTAAAAGATGACAACGACGGTGATGACGGTATGTATTCAACCCGTTTATGGGGCGATAATTATTGCACGTCTTCGGTTAAATGTTTACGCAACATGACCGTCGCTGATGCCGAAAACGTCTGTGATTTTTGCAACGATATAGAAAAACGCTGTCGCATAATGATTACGTGGATTCAATAATTTCACGAAACTTTGCATAAGACCACCGGCGTGGAAATTTTTTCCGCGCCGATTTTGATTAAGCGCTTTAACTCATAGGCTGCTTCGTTAAATTCCTCTTCATTTTGGGCATGGACATATGCCAATGGCGTGTGCTCGTCCACATAATCGCCAATTTGGCAGAACGAGCTGAAACCGGTGGCATAATCAAGTTTTTGGTCGGGGTGGGTTCTTCCGCCTTTTAAACCAACCAGCAGCATGCCGATGTCGCGGGTGGACATACTTTCAACATAACCGCGTTCTTGAGCAAAGACAGGACGGCTGATTTGGGCATGCGGCAGGTAAAACGCCGGCTTTTCGGCAAAATCAGCCGGACCGCCCAACATGCACACCATTTGTGCAAATTTTTCCAAGGCTCTGCCGGAAGAAAGCGCCGCGGCAACCGCCTGCTCGGCTTTTTCATGCGTTTGATATAAACCGCAAGAAGTTAAAATTTCGGCGCATAAAACTTTGGTCACTTTATCAAGCCGCGGATTAATATTTTTGTTTTGCAGATATTCCACCGCCTCGCAGACTTCCAAGGCGTTACCGACGGTTGAACCTAAAACCGCATTCATGTCGGTGACCACCGCGGTGGTTTGAGTGCCGGCATCGTTGGCGGTGGCCACAATGCATTCCGCTAATTTTTTGGCATTTTCCTCATCTTCCATAAACGCACCGCGGCCGCATTTTAAATCCATCACCAAATATTCCAACCCGGCGGCAAGCTTTTTGGAAAGAATGGAGGCGGTAATCAGCGGGATGGATTCAACCGTGCCGCAAACATCACGGATGGCATAAATTTTTTTATCCGCCGGCGCCAGATTGCCGGTTTGTCCGATAATGGCGCAACCGACCTCGGCAACCGTTTGTTTGAAAGTTTCATTGTCGGCGGAGGTGTCATAGCCGGGGATAGAATCAAGCTTGTCCAGCGTGCCGCCGGTATGCCCCAAGCCGCGTCCGGCAATCATCGGCACATAGCCGCCGCAGGCTGCCAAAATCGGCGCCAACATCAGGCTGACTTTGTCGCCGACACCGCCGGTGGAGTGTTTATCAATTACCGGTCCGTTTAAGCGCCAGTGCAATGTCTCGCCGGAATCGCGCATAGCCATGGTCAGCGCCACGGTTTCGTCTTGATTGAGGCCGTTTAAGAACATCGCCATGGTCATGGCTGCGGTTTGAATGTCAGCAAAGCCGCCGTCTACCACTCCTTTGATGAAAAATTTTATTTCTTCGGGGCTTAAAGTATGTCCGTCTCTTTTCTTACGGATAATTTCCTGCGGAAACATTTATTTTTCCTCCATATATAATTCCAACAATTTTTTAAGGCTGTCCGTAGCTGCGGCGGCTTGCGCCAAAGTTTCCTGATGGGTTTGCCGTGTATTCTGCAAGCCGGTTCCCAAATTGGTGATGACCGAAACACCCAACACCTTCATGCCGGCATAAACCGCGGATATCACTTCCGGCACGGTGGACATGCCGACGGCATCGGCGCCCAAAGCACGGAAAGCTCTGATTTCAGCTGCGGTTTCAAAATTTGGACCGCTGACCATTAAATATACGCCTTCATCAAGTTTGATGCCGCATTTATCGGCGGTGGATTTTAAACGGTTGCGGCATTTTAAATCATAAGCCTCGCTCATATCCGGAAAACGCGGTCCGTCTTTTTCATCATTTGCGCCGATAAGCGGATTTTGCCCGCTAAAATTGATATGGTCGGTTATTAACATCAGGCTTCCCGCCGGCATTTCTTTTTTGAGTGAGCCGGCGGCATTGGTGACAATCAGGTTTTTAACCCCAATTTTAGCAAATGCGCAGATAATTTCTTTGATTAAGCGTGGCGAATGACCTTCGTAAAGATGAAAACGTCCCTGCATGCAAACCACTTCATGCCTTCCCAAGCGACCGACGACCAATTGACCTTTATGGCCGGCGACGCCCGCAGACGGAAAGCCCAATTTATCATATGGAATAATCATAGAATCGTGCATACTATCAGCCAAAGATCCCAAGCCGGAACCTAAAATCAATAATGTGTCGGGGCAGCGCGCGGCAAACTGTTCTTTTAGGGCAGCAACATATTGTTCTATCATCGGCGCAGCTCCTTTTCATCAAAAGCTGCCGGTAAAAGCTCGGCAATTGTGTAAGTTTTTTTAACCCCCGCCAAATCAGCCAAATGGATTTTGGTGTTTTTATCAGAAAATTCAAAAATCCGCTGCAGGCATGCGCCGCACGGCGAAATTAAACTTGAGCTGTCGGCAACAACGACAATATCTTGTATCAGCCTTTCACCGGCGGCATTCATGGCAGCAATTGCGCCAGCTTCAGCGCATGTTCCGCACGGATAAGAAACATTTTCAACATTGCAACCGGTATAAATTTTCCCTGATGCCGACATGATTGCCGCACCAACGGCAAACTTTGAATACGGGATATAAGCACAGGTACGGACGGCAAGAGCTTGTTCATAAAGTTCAGAAACTGCAGACATTTTGTGCTCCTTTAATCAAAAATTAGTTGATTTATGTTATGGATATTATACATTATTGATATATTTGGCAAAGACTTTTTATGTTTGTTACAGGAGAATCGTATCGTGATTAAAAAAATTTTTATCGGCCTGATGATTGTTGCCGCATTGACCATGGGCGGTATTACCGCATATATTTCAACGATTGATTGGAACAAACATAAAGACAAAATCGCCGAACAGTTGGAAAGTATTACCGGCAAACGTGTGGAATTCGGCGGTACGGTTTCGTTATCTATTTTTCCCAAGCCTTATCTAACCGCAAAAAACATTAAGATATACAATAAAGAAGGCGATTACGCCAATGAGCCATTGGCCGTCATCAATGAGATGATAACGGATTTGAGTCTGGGGCCGTTGCTTAAAGGTAATTTTGTTGTTAACAATATGTCTTTAATCAACCCTACCATTTTGATTGAATTTTTACCGGACGGAAAACTCAACTGGTATTCAGAAATTTCCGATGAACAGAAAAACACGCTTGATGAAGTTGAAGTCGCTTTAAACAGCGTCATGCTTAAAGATTCTTCTGTACAGATTATTAACAAAGGGCTTAATGTGGACATCAGCTTGCAAAATCTGAACGCCGAGATTACGGCACAAAGTTTGCGCGGGCCGTATCGGATTGATGGTAATTTTATTAAAGATAACAATCCGGCGGGTTTTGCTTTGACATTAGGCACCTTGTCGGAAAGTTTTGCTACATCTCTTAATCTGGTTTTGACGCACCCATCTACGGAAAGCTACGCCCGTTTTGACGGTTCTATGTTGACCAGCAGCAACGAAATTAAAGGCAATTTTATTGTTGAATCCAAAAATCCGTCAACGTTTATCAACGGACTGACCAATCAGGTTATTTTACCGCAAGAATATAACTATCCGTTGGCTTTTTCGGTAGAGCTTATTACCAACAATCAGCAAATTGATTTATCCAGTTTTATCATCAAATACGGTGACGCCACGGCCGGCGCCGGAAATATTTTAATTCCGCTGGCTCCGGAAGCCGGACAAGACAGGCGCGTGATTGAAGTCGGGTTTGAAATGACCGATTTAGATTTACAGCCGATTATGGGAATTGTTAAAGAACAACTCAAAAAATATGACCATAACAAAACGCCGTTTGAACCGTTTTTTGATTTTGATATGATTGCGGATATCAAAGCTATCAAAGCGACATATAACAATCAGACTATCCGCAATTTTGCTTTAAGCGCCGATCTGATACAAGACATTTTGCATGTTAAATCGCTTTCCGGACTGTTTCCGGGGGATACAGATATTTCTGTTTCCGGCGAAATTTTTGAACATGAAAAAGTTTTATCTTATGATTTTGACATTAAGGGTATGTGTCAAGATTTCTTAAAGTTTGCAGAATGGCTTAACATTAAGCCCAAAACCTATGCTCCATCAACTTATCGCGGAGCGCAGGCCAGTATGAGCGTTTCGGGAAACTTAAACCAAATCAGGATTATTCCGTTGAGTTTTAATCTTGATAAAATTGCCGCCAACGGCGTTATCGGTATCATCCGTAATGATAAACTGCGCTTGTTTGTTGCCTTAAACAGCAACTCGGTTAATTTTGACAATTATCTCTCTCCATTAAGCGAAGCAGAACAGAAACTTTCCTTTGCGGAAAAAATCAAAACGATTTTAAATAAGTTCGGCTTCTTGAATAAGTTTGACCTGCATCTGGAAACACAACTCGGGCTTGGTATTTATAACAAAATTCCGTTTAAAAATATCGGAGCATTTTTAGATGTGGATAACGGCGTGGCCAAAATCCAAGATTTAAGCGTCGGCGAAGTGGCAGGCAGTCGTTTTAACTTAAACGGAACGGTTTCCGGCTTGGGTGTCAATCCGTCATTTGAAAATATTAAATATGAATTTAAATCTGAAAATTTTAAGGAATTTGCCGATACATTCAAACTTCCTTTACCGGACTGGCCTTTGGTTAACAACGCCAAAAACATTGACTCTAAAGGCATTTTTACCGGTGATTTAAACAATGCAACCATTAAAGCCGTCAATACGATTGAAAAATTTAATTCAGTTTATGCCGGTAAATTGTTCAATCATGAAAACAAGCTGAATTTTAACGGCTTATTGGAATTTAAGACACCGGATTTCACTCAATTTGTGAAATTACTTGGGTTTAATTACAATCCCAAAAATATAGCTTCAAACATCTTTACTTTTAAAGGAGATATTGACGGCAATGCTCAAGCATGGAAGGCTGAAAACATTAATGCATTTGTCGGCACAACAAATTTCCAAGGTGAAATTCAAACGGATTTGACCGGCGAGCGGCCGAAAATCATCACCGAGATGCAGGCCAATAAATTTGAATTTGACCGTTTCTTTTATAATCCGGCACCGGACAATGCCATAACTTTCACCAAAAGCAGCAGTGAAAATAACTTTTTAGCACGGCCGACAACCAATAAAGCCTCCGTCAATTATGATTTATTTAAAACTTTTGACATGGAAGGAAAATTTTATGCCGACAGTTTTAACTATGGTACGGAATTTTTTGAAAATGTCAGCACCGATGTCAATATTAATAAAGGTGTTATCAATCTTGTTGATTTACACGCCTTGAGAAACGGCGGCGACATCAGCGGAAACGTGGTTTTGAATGTTAGCGAAACACCAACGATTAAGGGAAATTTAAACTTCACAAATTTCAACCCGTCATTTTTAAGCGGCAAAAAATACGGCTTTAGTTCCGGAACATTGCGTGCTAAAACAGAGTTTAACAGCTCTGCAGAATCAACCGAAGATTTTGTGGAACGGCTAAACGGAAAAATCTCTTTTGACATTGACCAACCAGTCTTTAAGGGATGGGATATGGAATTTATTGAAGATGATTTAAGCCGGCGCACGCACTCGGACAATCTGATTGAAATGCTACGGGACAATCTGCAAAAAGGCAGCACGCCGTTTGAACTGGTGGGTGCCGAAATTGATATCAAAGACAGCACTTATACTTTCAAAGATGCTTTGATGGCTTCCGGCTTGATAACTATTGACGTTTCCGGTAAAGGAAGCATTAAAAACTGGGATACGGATACGACTTTCAAGGTGGTGTTTGAACGTCTGCGCGAGAAGGTGGTACCGATTGAATATAAGTGGAGCGGCGGTCTGAACAGCCCAAACCTGATTGTGGACGGTTTAAACCTCAAAAACAAATACGATAGTTATTGGGCAGAAATTGCACGGATAGAAAAAGAGGCCGAAGAAACGCGGATTAAAGTTTTAAATGAAAAAATGGGCAGAACGCAAAAGAGGGTTTCTCGGCTTAAAACTTTCGTAGACACGCAAATCTTTCCGCGTCTGGAAAAATACAAACCTTTAAGCAGCAACGCCGAAATCAAGAGCAAATATGACAGTAATCATGTTTTGGTCATTGACATCAACAATCAGTTGGAAGCCATGCAGCAAAAGGCTAAAGTTGATTTTTCCGATACGGACATCATAGAAATGGATGCCAAGCTGGAAACTTTTGAGCCACAACTGCATGAAATTTTAACGCAAATTGAAGAAAACTTTATTTATGATGTCAAAGTACATTCGGCGGAGGCTTATGGTACGATTATAGGGATTTATGATAATTCACAAACCAAGGCTGTTAATTATCAAAAAACTCTGGATGCTTATGTTTTGCGATTGATGCAGTTGGGGTCTTTAGTGGTTTTGGATCGCGATCCGCGGGCAACCGATTATAAAAATCAGATTGAGACTTCACTGCGCACCATAGAAGATTTAAGATCCAAGGCTGATTCCTCACGTGAAGCGATTGAGGCTTCGGATAATATTGAAGAATTAGACGTGCAATATAAAGTTATGCATGAACTTTTGGGCAAAAGCGAGCAAGAGCTTGAAAAATTGAATTCAAGCTTGGAAAAATTGTTTGATTATGCCAAAAAACTTGTGCGTGAAGAAGAATATGCCGATCTACCGCCGGAAGAAAAAGAACCGAAAAACGAAATTGTTATTGTTGAAGAAAACAATACTGAAGAAAAAACGACAAAAGCAGATACAGCAGACGAATCCGTGGACGAGCCGAAACCGCAAGACGAACCCGTTCCTTTGTTGAAACCGGCCGAAGTTTTAGAAGAGATATCGCCGAGTACTGCATCAGCACAAACTGAAGCAACCCCGACAAACGCCATATTAAACACGCAAAATCAAGATGATGGCGTAAAAGACAACATTGTGTCCTATCGTTCCAAGATTGTTTCTTCAGGAACGATTACTCGTGGCAAACAAATCTTGAATTCTCAAGAACCGATAAATACAGGCGTTTCCGCCACCGGAACTTCTTTGTTGCGGCCGATAACGGAAAATGCTATCGGCGCAAGCGGTACCATTAAAAAGAAAAATTAAAGGGTGAAAAAAACAAGCTATTTTTGTTCACAAATATATTTGTGAATTCTTCTTGTTGCCACTTGTCTTATCTTATAAACGTGTTATATCTGAAATATAAAATTTAACTTATATTTTGGAGTATACGTATGTTTCAAAAACCTGAAGTTTGTATATTACCGGTTGCCGGATTATCTACGCGCAATCTGCCGGCAACAAAAGTATTACATAAAGGTTTCTTAACTTTAAACAATTTACCTATTATTCAATACGCGGTTGAAAATTGCAGAGAAATCGGCGTTAAAGAAATTATATTTATATACAGCGACCAATCTTGCAAACACTTATTTGAAAAATATTTTGCCCCGTATCCTTGGTTGGAGGAACATTTAGCGCACAAAGGCAAAATTGATCTTTTAAAAGCCTTAAAAGACATTATCCCGACGGATATGAAATTTTCTTTCGCCGAGCAAAAAGAACCTCTGGGCAATGGACATGCTATTTTGATGGCCAAAGAACTGGTCGGCAAACGCGATTTTATTGTTATGTGGCCGGATGATATATATATTAATTTTCATGGCGATGGAATTTTAAAGCAACTGTGTGATGTTTATGAGCAGACCGGCGGCATTGTTGAAAACATTATGGAATTTCCCAAAGAAGAAATGATTCGTTACGGAGCTCTCATCGGCGCCGTGCGTGACGGACGTACAGTTCATGCCCAAGGTTTGATTGAAAAACCAAAATTGGAAGAAGTTCCTTCTAATTATGCCAGTATGGGACCTTATATTCTGCCTAACGTTGTCATGGATGTCTTACCGGAAGTAAAAAACGGTTCAAACGGCGAAATTAATTTGACCGATGCCATAAATTTGGCGGCACAACGCGGTGAAAAACTCACCGGTGTGTTGTGCAGCGGTCTGCGGTTTGATTGCGGAACTAATGAAGAATTGGCAAAATCAAATTTGAAACTGACATTGATGCAAAATCCAAAATTGCGAGCCTACGCAAAAGAATTGTTGGATACAATTTTAGTTTAAGTTTCCGGATATAATCAACAACACCGTTTTGGTGCGAAGCCGAAGCGGTGTTGTTTTTTATAATTTTTTTATAAAAAAATATAGATAAGTAAAAAG
>CALXZI010000030.1 GCA_944393205.1 uncultured Alphaproteobacteria bacterium
GCAAAAAATACCTATTTGCTCGTCATTCTAAACCGTTTTTTTTTTTTGCAATTTTAAAGAGTCTCGTGGGGATAAGTGCTATCTTGGGTCATTATCTTAAAATTTTTCCATTAAACCTTAAATATAAAATCCCGAATGCTCAAAACGAACTCCGAAAAAGGTGTTTTTTCTGGCGTACGGTATTGAAATCATGCTTGCTTTTTTTAATATATATCGTATAGTAGGGCAGTTTTTTTAATGTTATTTGGAAAGGTAAAATTTTATGCTGACGGCAAAAAATAATGTGACAAGTATGCGTTTAAATGTTTTAACTAAAGTGGCAGCCAGTTTTTTGAACGGTTTTAAGGATATTGATTCGTTGCCGGAGATGCTATCTCCTGATGACGTTAGACCCATACGCGGCACAAAAGAAAAAGACCGCCAAGTGTTGAAAGAACAAATTATTTCGGTTTTGGGCTTTACACCGGAACATGAAGATTTTTCCAAACCGTTGTCTGATTTTGCCGCCGAATCGTTGCAACGTACAGCAGCGCCGTTGGCGACCATTTCGGTTTTGCCTTCGGCTTGTGCGGCTTGTATGAAAACTCGTTTTACGGTAACGGAAATGTGCCGCGGTTGTGTGGCGCGTCCGTGCGAAGTCAACTGTCCAAAAAAGACCATCACGGTTGAAGATAAAGCTTTTATCCACCAAGAAAATTGCATCAAATGTGGTATGTGTGCCAATGTGTGTCCGTATGGCGCCATCAACAAAGCGCCGGTGCCTTGTGAAGATGCTTGCCCGACCGGTGCTATTTCCAAGGATGAAAACGGTTTTGAACATATTGATTACAACAAATGTGTTTCTTGCGGCAAATGTTTGGTTTCTTGCCCTTTTGGCGCAATTGTTTATAATTCGCAGATTGTGGATGTTCTAAACATGGTTAAAAATTCCGACAGGCCTGTAGTGGCCATGTTGGCACCGGCGGTTATCGGCCAGTTTGGCAATGACATCGGTAAAGTTATCACTGCTTTAAAGCAACTCGGGTTTAGCGAGGTGGTGGAAGTGGCAGAAGGAGCGGATGTAACCACCCGCAACGAGGCAGCCGAATTCGTTGAGCGGATGAAAGAAGGCAAGAGCTTTATGACCACTTCGTGTTGCTCGGCGTGGTTTAAGGCGGCTGAAACAATCGTGCCGGAATTGGCGCCGTATGTGTCCAGCACCAAAACCCCGATGTATTACATTGCCGAGATTGTTAAAAAACGCAATCCGGAATGTTTGACGGTGTTTGTCGGTCCGTGTTTGGCCAAAAGAATAGAAGCCGAGAAAAATCCCAATGTGGATTACGTGTTGGTGTTTGAAGAAATGCAAGCGATTCTGACGGCGTCTGGCATAAATGTTGCCGCTTGCGAAAGTACCGAATTTGAACATACGGCTTCCGCTCAAGGACGTTTGTATCCGGTAACCGGCGGCGTAGCCGGCGCCGTGGCGCATTTGGTGGGTGATGATAATCTCTGCCGTAAAGAAACGATTGACGGATTAAATAAAGAAGCTTTCCGTAAACTCAAAATGTATGCGGCAAAAGACAGTGCGGGAAACTTTAATTTGGTTGAAGTTATGTGCTGTGAAGGCGGTTGTGTCGGCGGTCCTGGCTGCACGGTCGGCGCCAAAAAATCGGCAGTGCTGATAGATGCCTATGTCAAACAAAGTCCGGATCAAAAAGATTTATAAAAGGCATTGATGATGGAAAAAATCAATGCACTGAAATTGGCTGAAATTCTGGGTTCAACATCTAAACCGGCGGATAGCGTGGTTACGGGTGTTTGCACCGACAGCCGCAAATGCGGGAAGAATGATGTCTTTATTGCGCTTAAAGGCGAAAAATTTGATGGTCATGATTTTGTTAAAGATGTTATGGCCCAAGGTTGTCTGCTTGCGGTTGTGGAACATCCGGTTACGGGCGTGCCTGCTCAAAATCAGATAGTGGTGGAAGATACGCTTAAAGCTTACGGGCTTATTGGCGCTTACAATCGTTCCTTGTTTAAAGGAATTGTCATTGGTTTGACCGGAAGCGCCGGAAAAACAACCACGAAAGAAGAAATTAAGTTTATTCTTTCGCATTTTGGCAAAGTTTATGCCACCCCCGGCAATCATAACAATTTTATCGGTGTTCCGGAAAGCTTGTGCGGTTTAGATATGACAGCTGATTATGCCGTAATTGAAATGGGCATGAGCGCTAAAGGAGAAATCTCACGTTTGACAAGTTATGTCCAACCGGATATAGCCATTGTAACCAACGTTTATCCAATGCATATTGAATTTTTTAAAAATCTTGAAGGCATTGCGCAAGCTAAAGCTGAAATTTTTGAAGGGTTGAAACCGAATGGAATAGCGATTATCAACGAAGACGCCAATTTTGCTGATGTTTTGTTTGAAAAGGCCCATGCTGCCGGTGCCAAAATTATAAGTTTTGGCAAAAATAACCATCCGGCGGAAGCATTTGAAACGGCCGAGGAAGGCGAACATTATCTTTACAATGCATGGTGTGTGTTGCGCGTAGCCGAAACCTTGGGGCTGGATGTTGCCAAAGCGGCGACGTATATTAAAGATTTTGGAGCTTTGGACGGTCGTGGCCGCAAACATAAACTGAAATTACCGAACAACAAGGGAAACTATGTTTTAATTGACGATAGTTATTCCGGTCAACCGGAAGCAATGAAATTAGCACTTTTATCGCTAGACAAGATGTCGGCAACTGGTCGTAAAATTGCGGTTTTAGGACAGATGGCTGAATTGGGAAGCTTTGCAAAACAAGAACATATTGCGGTTGGCACATTGGCGGCGCAAACGTCAGTGGATGTTGTCATCGGCGTGGGAGCGGATATGAAAGATATGTTGCAGCAGCTTCCGGAGCGGATAAAAACGTTTTATTTTGCGGATAAGACGCCGTTAGTTGCGTTTTTGTTAAATGAACTCTTGCAAAACGGTGATATTGTCCTTATAAAAGGAGCAAGATATTCTTCAAAATTATATCAGGTTGCCGAAGAACTGATTAAACAAGGAAGTTAAAAATGAAGTGTCCGTTTTGCGGTTGTGATGATACGGTGGTTAAAGATTCACGCAATACCGATGACAATGCCGCCATTCGGCGGCGGCGCGAATGTCCGGAATGCGGCTCGCGTTTTACCACGTTTGAACGTGTTCAGTTAAGAGAATTGATTGTCATTAAGAAAAATGGTGAACGTACTTTTTTTGACCGTGATAAACTATACCGCTCTATTGAGTTAGCTGTACGCAAACGACCGATTTCACCCGAGCGGGTAGATAAATTGGTCAATTACATCCAACGCCGCTTTGAAAGCTCCGGAGAAAGTGAAATATCCACAGTGGATATCGGGGAGGCCGTGATGGACGCGCTTTCAAGGCTGGATCATATTGCCTATATTCGCTTTGCTTCAGTTTATAAAGATTTTAAGGAAGTCAAAGATTTTGAAGATTTTGTGGAAACGATTGACAAACTGGCCAAGCCGGTTTTGGAAATCCATGACGAGGATGACAAACAATGAGTAAATTCGTATCTGAAAAAATCCGTCGTAAATCCGGCGCGCGTTTGGCAGCCGTTCAGGCAACATATATGATTGCATACGGTCAGTTGCCGGTTGACGAAGTGGTCAAAGACTTTGTGGAAGGTAAAGTCGGGCGTTATGTTATTGAGGAAGACAGCATGACCGAAGGCGAGGAGATGATTGAAGTTTCGCCGATTGATGCCGCATATTTTGAGAATCTGGTCAGAGGTGTGCATGCTAAAAAGCAGGATTTGGAAAAATCTTTGGCGCATTATCTGAATGAAAAATGGTCGTTTGAGCGGATGAACGGGACGATGCAGGCCTTGCTGTTGTGTGCTGTTTATGAACTAACCACGACCATGGACGTGGACACCAAGGTTCTTATTCAGGAATATGTGGATTTGGCCTATGCTTTTTTCAATAAAAACGAACCTAAAATGGTCAATGCTTTGTTAGATCAAATCGCACATACGATAAGAGTCTGACGGAGAAAACGATGAGTGTGTTGAAATTGTACGAATATCCACATCCGGTGTTGCATCAAAAAGCCGAACGCGTTTTAAAAGTTGATGATGAATTGCGCAAATTTTTGGATGATATGCTGGAAACAATGTATGCTGACAAAGGTGTAGGCTTGGCAGCGCCGCAAGTCGGTGTTTCCAAACGTATGATTGTGATAGATACCGAGCAACGTGATGAAGAAGGGAATTATAAACCCGGCAATCCGATGTATCTTATTAATCCGGAAATTGTTTATAAATCCGAAGAAATGATTTTGTTTTGCGAGGGATGCCTCTCGGTTCCCGGCCAAAGTGCAGAAGTGGAACGTCATCAAAAAATCAAGGTGCGTTATCTGGATTATGATGGCAAAGAATGTGAAATGGAAGCTGAAGATTATCCGGCTGTGGTTTTACAACATGAAATTGATCATCTGGACGGGATTTTGTATATAGATCGTTTAAGCCGCTTAAAACGCAATATGCTCTTAAAAAAACTTGAGAAATACCGCGCCGAGCAAACAGAACAAGACGAATAATATCCGAAGTTATCCCCTTGCTTTAGAATCAAGGCTTTACATTTGTGAGTTTGTGCTTATCTTAATATTGTGACAATATAATAACAATAAAGGATATTATTCCATGACACAAAATGCGCAAAATGATTTTTTAAACGATATCAAGAACAATAAAATTGCCGTAACGGTTTTTTTAATTAACGGTGTCAAACTTCAAGGTGTTATTACATGGTTTGATGACAATTCGTTGCTTTTACGCCGCGATGGCCACACGCAACTGGTCTACAAACATGCTGTTTCCACGATTATGCCGAGCACAACGGTTGATGTGGTTGAAGAATAATCATTGATTGAGTATGAAAAAAATAAAGAGGTAAACGCTGTCGTTGTTTGCCCGTATATATTTCGTCAAAACAAATTAATGTCTTTGGCCAGCCGCTTAAATGAAGCGAGTGGTTTAGCTCGGGCAATTAGTCTGAAAGTGGTGTTTAGCGACACACCACAACTTAAGGAAATTAAACCGGCTACATTTTTTAGCCGCGGCTTTATTGCCGAGCTTGCTGAAAAAATTCAAGATAATGAAATAGATTTACTGGTAGTTGATGCCAACCTTTCACCTGTGCAACAGCGCAATTTGGAAAACGCTTTAAAAGTTAAGGTCATAGACCGCACGGCGTTAATATTGGAAATTTTTGGCGAGCGCGCCGAAACCGGCGAAGGAAAATTGCAAGTTGAATTGGCACACTTGACGTATCAACGTTCACGTTTGGTCCGAAGCTGGACGCATTTGGAACGTCAGCGCGGCGGTGCCGGTTTTTTAGGTGGTCCTGGTGAAAAACAAATTGAACTTGACCGACGCTTGCTTGATGAAAAAATTGTCAAAATCAAAAAAGAATTGGAAAAAGTTAAAAATACGCGTGAGCTGCAACGTAGCAATCGGCGCAAGGTTCCTTATCCGGTGGTGGCTCTGGTTGGTTATACCAATGCCGGAAAATCATCATTATTTAACCGTCTTTCCGGAAGTTCGGTTTTGGCCGAAGATATGCTTTTTGCCACGCTTGATCCGACCTTGCGCAAAATAACCCTTCCTTCAGGAAAGGAAGTGATTGTTTCGGATACAGTAGGTTTTATTTCCGATTTGCCGCACGAGTTAATTATGGCGTTTCGCGCCACATTGGAGGAAGTGCTTGAGGCTGATGTGGTTGTTCATGTCCGTGATATTTCTAATCCGGATACGGATTTACAGCGCCGCGATGTGTTGGAAGTTTTGGCGGGACTTGGTTTAAAAGAAATGGAAACCGCAGATAACTACATTGAAGTTTTAAATAAAACGGATTTGTTAAACACCGAAGAACAAAACATTTTGTATCAAAAGCTTGCAAATCATTCACAAAGACAAATCCCCATATCAGCCGTAACCGGCGCCGGATGTACACGGTTATTAACTGTGATAGATAAGATAATAACAAAAAACAATAAAATTTGCACATTGAGGGTACAAGCGGAAGATGGAAAAATACAATCGTGGCTTTACCAAAACACTGAAGTCATAAATAAAGAAATTAGCGACGAACAATTTGTTTTTACGATAAAAATAGATATTACCGCCGCCCAAAGATTGGACAAATTGTTTCATATAAAAACCATATAATCAATACCAAAAAATTGCCATACGGCAGTTTTGTTTACCTTCCGCGCAATAATGACAGAGTTCGTCAATGTCGTTTATGCTCATATTCTTAATACATTTGCGACCGGATGAACAATACCCATCGCCCCAAAAACGCACATTCCCATCAGAACCTTCGCTATCGGCGGCAAGCGTTTCAAAAGCAACAATATTGCTACTGTTGGCGCGAGAGATTTCTGCGATATTTTGGCATACGGATGAATTGATGTCAGATTTATCAATCTGTATCCGGAATACATATTCATAGCTGCCGGTTTCAGATACATTGCTGTAAACGCTGATCACATTGCCGAAAATATCGTATAATCTCTGGTTGCGGTAGATAATGCCGTCTGGAATTAAATTTAATTTATACATAATTTCACCATACATGTTTTGGGATTCATCAAGCTTAAATGAAGAAACATTTTGCAAACTGTAATTCAATAGCAAGTTGACAGATTCTAAATGTTTGTTGAGCTTATATTTAAGCATAGCTTTTGAATAACCCGAGATAGCCCCAACCGAAAGCACGCCGATTATTGCTAAAACCCCGAGCATTTCCACCATACTTCTACCATTTTCCCGCATAATTTTCTCCTAAAACTGCAAAAAACATCTATTTGCCCGTCATTCTAAACCGTTTTTTTTTTTTGCAATTTTAAAGAGTCTCGTGGGGATAAATCTGTACCAACGATTGGTTGGACTAAAGTTCAATAAAAGAAAATTATCACCTTAATACGCAAACGAAGATTTTCAACTTACAAATTATTTGCAATTATCAATCGGATATGTTATATTGACAAAAAAACAAAGCAGAGAAAATGCTGTGCCTGTAAATTTGTTAAATGAACGAAATCTGAACGATTGGCTGACGGATATTGTCTATCAGGGTGAAGAAGCGCTGCGTTTTTTAACGGAAAGCGGCAAAAGTCTGCAAGCGGGGTTTAAAAGTGCCGATTATGTGGAGCAAAACAAAGATTCTATTATAAAAGGCATGATTAATCAGTATGTCAAACATCGTTTGCGTGCATATTTGATGTCAGAAGAAGAGAAACCATTTTTACGACAGATTCAAAAAGAAGAGAGCTTGCCGGGATGGGCGGAAAAAGCTCTGGCAGAAGGAAGAACGGTTTATGAGTTTATACCTTTGGAGATTCCCTCGGAGCTACGGGAAGAAATCACGCTTGTACGCGATTTTTTATATAATTCCGCGGAAAAATATGTGGATAAATGCATACGTCTGGCAAAAGATGAGGTAAAAGCCGACAACCATGAAACACCGTACATCAAATTGCGTTGGGATTATCTAAAAAGTAACAATGAATATGCTGATTTTTCCGAGACTTTGTCTTTGGCAAAGAAATATCACGAAAAAATGGCACGGACGGCTAAAAATAAAAAGAAAGATCAAGAACTATACGACAAATCTCTGTCGGGCACGGAAACTGAACTAGATTTTGGTGACGGCATGCGGGTTGTACGCCTGACAACGCCGGAAGCGCTGGATTATGAATCGGACATAATGGGACACTGCGTTGGAGATGGAACTTATGATAAAGGAGTTGAAAACGGAAAAATTCAAATATATTCATTGCGGGATAAAAATGATGAACCGCACGCCACGATTGAGGTAAAGGAAGGCGATCTTTACCAATGTAAAGGCAAAGGCAATAAAGTTCCGGCTACGCGTTACCGACCGTATATACAAGAATTTATCAGACAACAGGAATTTGAATTGACAAGTGATGGGAAATTTGCCGGCTTGATAAAACAAAACGGTTGCTATTATGATATTTATAATCTTCCTAAAGGCTTTGTCGTGGAGGGCAATTTGAATGTATCTAATTTAGGGATTGAAGAATTGCCGGATTTTAGTCATGTTATTGTTAAAGGAAATTTTATTTGCAAAAACAATCGTCTCCATACTCTAAAAGGGGCGCCGCCGGTGGTTGGCGGCAAATTTGACTGCAGTGGAAATAAGCTCGTTGATTTAGAAGGAGCACCACAAAAAATCGGTGGAGAGTTTGATTGCAGTTATAATCAATTGATAAAATTGAAAGGCGCGCCGTCGGAGATTAAAGGCAGTTTCTATTGTTACAACAATCAATTGAAAGATTTATGATATGCACCACGAGAGGTCGGTGGAAGTTTTAGTTGCATGACAAACAATATCTCCACATTAGAAGGAGCGCCGCAAGAAATTGGTGGAGATTTTAATTGCTTGCATGTTCCGTTAAATAATTTGAATGGTGCGCCGCGACATATAGGAGGCGAATTTAATTTTTCGCCGCGTGAAGTTTCCGATGGCTGTACGGCACCGGCACATGTTCTGCAATATAACAGCACTTACCGAGAGGTTTTGCAAAAAATGGTAGAAAGAAGAGCCATGCAAAGAATAAAAGATTTGAAAAACAAAATTCAAGATTCAAGTTTGAATAAAAATAAAGAAAAGATTTCCCAAACCGATTCGGTTGCTTCAATCAATATCAATCCTTATGAGCGCGAATAAACCTATCTCGGCTTGCAACCGCAATAAGTTTGCTGATAAAGTTCCAGTTCTTTAATCAGTTGCGCCCGTAGCACCTGCATACCGTTTTTGCGACCTTCAATTTCAAGATACGGAAATTTTGTTTCTTTAGCGGCGCGTTCAGCCATGTCATTGACTTGATCAAGATTCTTATACCGCGACACACCCAAAACCGATGCCACGGCGGTAAAACCGTTTTCCTTGGCGTATTCCATCACCCGTTTGAGCCGCATATAAAAACACAAAGAGCAGCGTTTGCCGCGCTCCGGCTCGTTTTCCAAACCTTTGGTAATATCGCACCAACGTTCGTTGTCATATTCCAATTCAATAAACGGCACTTGATAAAGTTCGCACACACGCTTGTTTTCATCGCGGCGCTTTTCGTATTCAGCCAAGGGGCGGATATTGGGGTTATAAAAGATAACGCTGAAATCCTGTCGTGCTTCGGATAAGGTTTTAACAACCGCACAAGAGCAGGGCGCGCAACACGACAGCAGTAAAATTTTTTCTTTGTCCGCCAAATAAAAACGCCCGTCTTCATACACGATATGGAACACCGCGCCGTTGGGAATATCATGCTGCTTTTTGCCTAAATACAGCAACAAAAAGCGCAAAACCGCGCTATGCGTGGCAATACCGATTTTTTGATAAGGCTGCGACAACAGTTCTTTTAAGCCGCTAATGGTGCGGTTTAAAATTTGCCGTTTGCTTTCACCGCCTTGAAAATGCACGTCTTGAAATTGGTTGTCAAGTTTTGCCCATTGTGAAAAAATTGTGCGTTCGTCTTGTGTCAGTGTTTCTTTCTTTCGTCCTTCAATCACGCCCAAATTGCCTTCAATAAAACAACGATTGGTTTTGAGCGGAATATCTAAAGCTTTGGCAACGGTTTCCGCTGTTTCAAAAGCGCGTTTGAGCGGGCTGGAAAAAACAATTTCCAAGCCGCTGTTTTTAAGATTTTCAGCCAATTTTACCGCCTGCATCCGTCCTTTTTCATTCAAAGGAGCGTCAACGGTTTGACCTTGAAATTGTCCGGCAGCGTTCATATCGGTTTCACCGTGCCGAAAAATATAAAAATCTTTTCTCATGCCAACTTGCCCTTTAGATATTTTGCCGTATAGCTGCCTTTGGTTTTAGCTACCTGTTCAGGTGTTCCTTGTGCGATGATGCGTCCGCCGCCGTCACCGCCCTCGGGGCCGATATCCACGATATAATCCGCGGTTTTAATCACGTCCAGATTATGCTCAATCACCACCACGCTGTTGCCTTGCTCCACAAACATATGCAAAACTTTCAAAAGCTTGTTAATGTCTTCAAAATGAAGTCCGGTTGTCGGTTCGTCCAAAATATAAAGCGTTTTGCCGGTGGCTTTTTTGGAAAGTTCCTTGGAAAGTTTGACACGTTGCGCTTCACCGCCGGAAAGCGTGGTTGCCGGCTGACCGAGCTTGATGTACCCCAAACCGACTTGTCGCAACAAATCCAGACGGTTTTTAATCGCCGGTATGGCTTCAAAAAATTTATAAGCCTCGTCAACCGTCATATCCAACACATCGGCGATGGATTTGTCTTTATATTTGACTTCCAGTGTTTCACGGTTAAAACGTTTGCCTTTGCAAACCTCGCATTCCACATAAACATCGGGTAAAAAATGCATTTCAATTTTGGTAACGCCGTCGCCTTTGCAGGCCTCGCAGCGCCCGCCGGCAACATTAAAAGAAAAACGTCCCGCCGAATAGCCGCGTGCTTTGGATTCCGGCAAACCGGCAAACCAATCGCGAATGTAGGTAAACAAACCGGTATATGTTGCCGGATTTGATCGCGGTGTGCGCCCGATAGGCGATTGGTCAATATCAATAATCTTGTCAATATTTTCCGCGCCTTTTAAGGTTTTGTAAAATCCGGCAGGTTCGCGTGAGCCGTTGATTTCGCGGTTTAAGGCTTTATAAAGCGTTTCCAAAATCAGCGACGATTTTCCGCTTCCCGACACGCCGGTAATACAAGTCATCGTGCCTAACGGGAGCTTGAGATTAACATTTTTCAAATTGTTGGTGGTCACGCCGTTAAGCTCCAAAAATTTGCCGTTTCCTTTGCGCCTTTTTACCGGAACTTCAATTTTTTTATTGCCGTTTAAATATTGCGCGGTCAGACTGTTTTGGCTTTGCAAAACTTCCGCCACCGTCCCGCAGGCCGTCACCTTGCCGCCGTTGTCGCCGGCACCCGGTCCCATGTCCACCAAAAAATCGGCAGCACGAATGGCGTCTTCATCATGTTCCACCACAATCACCGTATTACCGATGTCGCGCAACCTTGTCAAAGTTTCCAGCAGTTTATCGTTATCGCGCTGGTGCAAGCCGATGGACGGCTCGTCCAAAACATACATCACGCCGGTCAGTCCCGAGCCGATTTGCGACGCTAAACGGATTCGTTGCGATTCGCCGCCGGATAGCGTGCCGGATTGCCGTGACAAATTAAGATAATCCAACCCGACATTGTTCAAGAAATGCAGACGCTCAATGATTTCTTTCAAAATTTTATGAGCGATTTCGCGTTTTTGCACCGAAAGTTGTTCTTCCACGCCTGAAAACCATTGCAAAGCGTTTTTAATGGACATCTCGGAAGCTTCCATAATATCAAGCCCACAGATTTTAACCGCCAATGCTTCGGGTTTTAGGCGCTTGCCTTTGCAAAATTCACATGGCGCGGCGGATTGGTAATGAGAAAGTTCTTCGCGCGTGGCAGGAGAATCGGTTTCCAAAAACCGCCGCTCCATATTGGGAATAACACCTTCAAAAGGTTTATCGGTAACAAAACGCGAATAATACATCGGAATGGATTCGTTGCCAGAACCGTAAAGAATGATATTTTTGGCGCGCTCCGGCAGGTCTTTCCACGGTGTTTTGGTAGAAACCCCCAAATAATCGCATAAAGAATTAACGGTTTGGGTGTAAAAAGACGTCCTGAAACCATACCACGGCGCAATAGCGCCTTTATCTATACTCAAGTTTTCATTCGGGACAATTAGGTTGGGGTCCATGTAAAGCCGCGCGCCGATACCGTCGCAATGCGGGCAGGCGCCGTACGGGTTGTTAAAGGAAAACAACCGCGGCTCAATTTCTTCAATCGTGAAACCGGAAACTGGGCAGGCAAATTTGGAAGAAAATATTTTGCGCTCGCCGCCGATGACGTCAACAAACAACAGCCCGTCGCTTAATTTTAAAACCGTTTCTATGGATTGACTCAAACGGTCGGCGATTCCGGATTTGACCACCAGCCGGTCAACCACCACTTCAATGTCATGTTTTTGATTTTTATTTAAGTTTGGCACGTCTTCAATGTTGTACATTTGCCCGTCAATATTCAAGCGTTGGTAGCCTTGTTTTTGCAAACTTTCAAATTCTTTTTTAAATTCGCCTTTTTTGCCGCGGGCAATCGGTGCCAGCAAAACGATTTTGCTGCCGTCCGGATATTCTAAAATTTTATCAACCATTTGCGAAACGGTCTGCGATTCAATCGGCAATCCGGTGGCCGGTGAATAAGGTGTTCCGGCGCGTGCCCACAACAGACGCATATAATCATAAATTTCGGTTACGGTGCCGACCGTGGAGCGGGGATTGTGCGAAGTTGTTTTTTGTTCAATGGAAATGGCCGGCGACAAACCTTCAATTGCGTCTACATCGGGTTTTTTCATTAAATCCAAAAACTGACGGGCGTAAGAAGAAAGGCTTTCCACATAACGGCGTTGCCCCTCGGCATAAATCGTATCAAAGGCAAGCGAAGATTTCCCCGAACCGGACAAACCGGTAATAACCGTCAGTTTGTCTTTAGGGATGTTGATGTCAATATTTTTAAGGTTGTGTTCCCGTGCGCCTTTAATTTCAATAAACTTTTCTTCTGCCATTTTAAGTATCTCCTGACCACTCCGAAATATAATGAAAATGTACAAATAAAACAACCAAAATTTTCGGTTTCAGCCGATTTTTCATAAGCTTAAAATATATATTTTACTTTCACGGACATAAATTTGTTGATTTTATGCCATGATTGTTGTAGTGATACATACAATATCCAAAACGCAGATTAATGAATATGCTAAAAAAAGTGATAATGATAGCCTTTATAGGGGTGCTGTTTTGGCCGTTGTCCTGCCGCGGCGAAATAAAAATAGCCGTGGTGGCTCCGAAATCAGGAGAGTATCGGGATTGGGGCAATGAACTAATTCGCGGAGCGGAAATGGCCATGGTAGAAGTCAATCATAATGGCGGTGTCCAAGGGAAAAAGCTGGAATTAATAAGCATAGATGATGCATGCAGTGATAATTTGGCAGTTTCCACAGCAGAGATGCTTTCCATCGGTTTAGAAAATAAACCGTCATTAGTCGTTGGACCATATTGTTCCAACGCGTTTGAAGCGGTTTCAAAAGTATATTCCAAAGCCAAAATATTTCAAATTGTGCCGATAACGCTTAATTACCGCGATGCCGATAAAGAACATAACGGCATGATAAAAATGGTTGGTTTCAAAGAGCAAGCTAGTCGGGATTTTTTTAAGGTTTACAATCAACATTTTGCTGGCAGGAGGGTTGCTCTCGTATTTGCCGGTAGCGGCGGCGGTTTTTCAGCGGTGCAAGATGAATTTCGTAAATACGGAAAATCTTCATTACTCCGACAATATAGTTTTAGCGATTATGCCGATATTGATGAACTGGCACGGACAATCTATCATGCCGGTGAGGATGTCATTGTGGCCATGGGTAGCCCGAAAAAAATAGCCAAGTTAATACGTGATGTGGCTAAACTAAATGATAGGGCTGTTTTCTTTACAAGTAAATATGCCGTCAGTGATTCGTTTTTTGAATATGCCGGCGATAGTCTTGATAAAGTATATTTTGTGGCGTTGCCGAGTTTTGAGGATGATCCGGCTTTTGCCGAAGCCTTGGTCAAGCTTCGTTTGCGCGGTATTGAACCAGAAGGCTTAAATGTGTATGGTTATGCCGCGGTCAAAATGTGGGTTGAATTGGCGGAGAAAGCAGGAACAACGGAGTATGATGCCTTGGCGGCGCAAGTCCGTAAAGGAGATTTCCAAACTTCTTGGGGTAAGGCCTTTTTTAATAACGGTAATGTTAAGGAACCCGTACGTTATAAATTTTATCAATATAAAAACGGTGAATATATCCAAACCGGATTTTAAGCACAAAAAAAACTCTGCCGGCTGGCAGAGTTTTTTGTACTTATGTTTTAAAACGGAATATCATCATCTAAATTGGAAGAAGTGCCGCTTTGCGGAGATGAGCTGCTATCCCAACCGGATGAGGACGCATTAAACACATCTTCAGACCCTGCCGGCGCTGTATTGTCGCCTGAACGCGGATCCAACATAACCAAAACACTGCTAAAATTTTGCAAGACAACCTCGGTCGTATATCTTTCTTGTCCGTTTTGATCTTCCCATTTGCGAGTTTGAAGCTGGCCTTCAAGATAAACTTTAGATCCTTTGTGTAAATAACGTTCGGCCGTTTCAGCCAGTTGCGGATTAAAAATCACCACCCGATGCCATTCGGTGCGTTCTTTCCATTCACCGGAGAGTTTATCTTTCCAGCGATCAGAAGTTGCGACGTTGAGATTGACGATTTTGGTACCGCTTTGGGTGTTGCTCACGCGCGGATCAGCGCCCAAATTGCCGACCAAGATAACTTTATTAATGCTTCCTGCCATAATTTTTTCCTACAAAATTGTTTTACTAAACGACAATATAGACGCAATTTAGCAAATAGCAAAGCCAAAACCGGTGTTTTACACATATAATAAATTGACAAACTCATTGATTGTGTTATTTCAAGAAGATAAACAAAATTATTAAATGAAATCATTATGAAAAAACACGCAAAAATTATTGTTTATTTGTTGCCGGCAGTATTTTTATTAATGGCTGTTTCTTGTAAACCGCAGGAAGTTCCGCCGCCGAATGATTTTTACTTTGACGGTCCGAACATAAGCGATGTTTTATTTGGCTATTATGCCGATCATTATACGGATACTTATGTTTTAGCCGATGGCAAAGCAGAAATCAGAGCCGAGTATGAATTTTTCAGCGCATGGGGATGTTTATCGTATTATATTCCGCTGGAAAATGCCGTTGCAACAACGGTCAAAGATTATACTTTTGCCGAACTCGCGGCCGCACCGGACAGTGCCGCCGCTACAGCCGAAAGTTATTTTACCGAAAAATACGATTGGCTTTCTTTAAGAATCCGCCTTTTGCGTTTTACAAATATTCAAAAGGTTGAATAACAACGATTATAAAAACTCCTTTATCTTTATGACGTGTTTGAATAAGAGATGAAGGAGTTTTTTATGTGTAATGCGCTCTTTCTAACGCTTTGATTTTATCTGCTCCTGATTGATTTTTATCCATAGATGATGTACACCAAATAGATGAAATTTATCCCCACGAGACTCTTTAAAATTGCAAAAAAAAAAAACGGTTTAGAATGACGAGCAAATACATAAATTTTGCAGTTTTTAGGAGTTCTTTTGATGAATTTGT
>CALXZI010000031.1 GCA_944393205.1 uncultured Alphaproteobacteria bacterium
GAACCGATGTATTTCCGTTTGCGGACATAGTCATTGATGATATGATCAGCCGGTCTTTCGTCTTTAAATACCTCGCTTAATATTTCAAAAACCGCCTGATAACGCGCGCTGATTTGCATGATTTTTTCCTTTCGTGCTCAATATAACGTTCAAAAACATTTTAAGCAACAAAAAAGGAGCTTCAAACAAGCTCCTTTTTTAAACTTTTTTAAGATTCCGGAACTTCCGGCACTTTTGCCTCAAGTTCTGCTACGGTCGGCACTTTCTCATAGACAAAGTGCAGCGGCGGAAAATACTTCCATTCCCAAACCGACTCTCTCGGCTGATAGGAAGCCACATCTTGATAGGCTTTTAACTGATTGCCTTTTACAAGAAAACTGCGGCTGATTTTGACACCGCCTTTTTCAAACAAGGGGTATTCAACCAGTTCATGCCTTCTTCTCCACCATGGATGGACAATTTCATATTCCATCACACGTTCCGGAATAAGCACCGCCTCTTCGCTGAACGGTTCGTAGAAGAGAAAACATGCTCTTTCTGCATCCGTGAGCCATTGTGCATCAGCGTAATATTCCACCAATGCCGGATAAATAAATCCGACTCTGCTATGCATGGCGCGGATACCTTCATTAACCAGCGGATAAAACTCTGGACGGATAATAACCCGTGCAAAGCATCCTGAAGTGTCAATCGCTATACAGCGATTTCTCTCCAGAGAAAGTTTGTAACTTTGAATCAAAGCGCCAACATTCTCCGCTGTGAGTGTCTTGTAACCCCACATCCGACGGGCGATCCCCGTAAGTTTTGTCTTTTCAATTTTCATAATATAACATAATTAACTTTCAATGTTTTTATATTGTCTTATTTTGTTCATTTTGTCAATACTATTTATAAAAAAGAAGGAAAGCAAAAGCTTTCCCCCTTTTTTTCAACGTCAACGGTTATATCTTCCCGATATATTCGCCAACTTCCGGATACGCTCGGGTGGCAAAATACATCGGTTTATATAACCATTTTTTTTCTTTAACGATGGCACCGTCTTTGTACTTACGAACGACAACCTCGTCCCGCTTGGCTTTCAGCCCCAGTCCTCCTTTCATCAGGGTATAAACCCTTTCTGTGAGAACTTCTGTGCCTCCTTCGCCGTCTTTGTTCAGAAGACAATGCACCCGTCTGAAGAAGCGGCACTGGATTTCCTCCATAAGAACATTTGACGACGTAATCACCGAAATTTCCGTCTCAAACGGACGGTACAACAGATACACGATTTTGTCTGTTGAAACCTGTTTAGCTTTTATGATAAAAGCCTCCACGCCGTGAAGTTTCTGCTCCATGGGTGAAACACAATGGTAAACTTCCTTCTCAATCAGAATTTTACCATAAAAAGAATTATCTTCCAGATAAACACCATCCCCTAATTCCAGACAGATAATTCCCTTTTCATTTGGACAGTATTGCCTGATGTAATGGGTTACAAACCAAGGATCAAGCTCATTCATGCCTTTCAGCCTATTCGTAAATTCTTGAGGAAGGCTGAACGTTCCTACTAAAATTTTTTCCATATCTTAATAATTTTTGTTGAATACTTTTTACGCCTTTTTGACTTTTTTGTCAAGAGATAATTAATTTCCGCGAAATCCTTGCGCCACCACATAAGTTTCCGGTGACCCTTGCCGACTGGCATCCGGTTTAAAATGCGACACTTTGGCAAAATTTTTCTTCATATCGGCAAGCAGTCCGCCTTCGGCGCCTCCTTGAAAAACTTTAGCGATAAAAATACCGCCTTCGGCCAACACTTCTTTGGCAAATTGATAAGCCGCCTCCACCAAAGCAATTGTCCGCAAATGATCGGTCTGCTGATGTCCGGTCGTGTTGGCAGCCATATCGCTCATTACGATATCAGCCGGACCATTTAACAAAGCTTTCAACTTGTCCGGCGCATCAGCGGCGGTAAAATCCTGACAAATCAAATTTGCTCCTTCCACCGGCTCACATTCTAGAATGTCAATACCGACCACCTGACCACTGCCTTTGTTGCGCATAACTGCAACCTGCGTCCACCCTCCGGGCGCACATCCCAAATCAACAATCGTTTTACCTTTGCCTAAAAACTTATATTTTTCATCTAATTGAATAAGTTTGAACGCCGCCCGCGAGCGATACCCTTGTCGCTTGGATTCGGCCACATACGGATCGTTTAACTGCCTTTCCAACCAACGATTAGAGGAAGGCTTGTGATATTTGGCGGTTTTGACACGAACGGTTAAACCTTTACGTCCGCGTACCAACTTGGCGGATTTAGTCAGTTTTGGCATTTTCAATCAACTCCTTAATGATACCGTCTTGGGCGCTTTTTAAAGATGCCGTCAATTCATCAAACTCCAAAACGTCATAAATCGTTTTAAAAATCACACAGGCCGCCACAAATATCGGCGCCCGATTCTCCCCGATACACGGTGATGATAAACGTTCTGTCGGGCTCATGTTATAAACACGGGCGATTGTTTCATCCAACAGCGCGCGAGAAACAATTTTTCCATCAGCCTTAAAACGATCATAAATCGTCCAATTCTCCGATAAAGCCGTCAAACGCAACGGTGTGCTTGAAGTAGCAAGCAGGCAGCACTGTTTTTTATATTCCGGCAAATGCGCCTTAATAATAAAATCATCAGCGTATTTTTTAATTTCCTCTCTTAAAAAGCTCGCACGTTTCAAACAATAGTTTTCCAATTCAAAAGCTTCCGCCGCATTGCGTCCACCCCACGGAATGGAAACCGTATGTAAAATCTTCGGATTAATATCATTGGTTGCCAGTGTAATTTCCGTTGAACCTCCACCCAAATCATACACAACGGCATATTTTGCAGAAGTCGGCGCATTCAACAGTGCGCCTTTTAAATTCAGACGAGCTTCCTCAACACTGTCTATCACCTCAAGTTTAATCCCCGTTTGTCCTTCAACTTTATGCACAAAATCTGCACCGTTTTTCGCCATCCGACAAGCAGCCGTGGCAATAGCACGATAATCCGAGACCTGATATTTTTGCATAATATCAGCATATTGTTTTAAGGCGTTCAAACCTCTGTCTATGGCTTCCGGCGTAAAACACATCCCGATATACATTCCTTCGCCCAATCTGGTCGGAACGGATTGACGATACAAACATTCTTCATTCTGATTGGCAATCATTAACCGGCAAGAATTTGTTCCCAAATCAATTGCCGCAAAATTATTCTCGGACATTTTCCGCCTCATTATCAATTTAGTCTTATATTTTTTTCGGTTTTAGCGTTTTTTTATCATAACGACGATGGCGCTGATAGATATTTCTTTGCCGCCGATGCCGTCCTTGCTGGCGTTGATGGTGCATCATATCCAACAATATCCCTTCTCTGATACCTCGGTCGGCAACGGTAATTTCTGAAATCGGCCAAAAAGTAAGTAGTGATTCTATAATAGCGCAGCCGGCAATTGTTAAATCAGATTTGGAAGGGCCGATACACGGATGCTTGCGTCGGCCTTCATCACCGATATTTTTAATTTTGTTAATTACTCTGGTAATATCCGGACCGGATATGGAAATACCATCCACGGCCGAACGATTGTAACGTGGCAGATTAAGATGCACCGCGCCCAACACCGTCACAGTTCCGGACGTCCCCATAACTTGAATTTCCTGATTTTTTATCCCCTCATAAACGCCGAATTTTTCATCAAATTCTGTTAAAAGCGTCTGTGTTCGTTCCATAATTGTTGTATAAGCAAGCTTGGTCATATCTTGTTTAGGGAAAGCCTCTGAAATCGTTACCACGCCATATGGCAGAGAAACAAACCCCTCAATAAAAACCTTACCACTGTCGGTAATGCGCGCCAAAGAAATTTCCGTTGAGCCGCCACCGATATCAAAAACCAACATCCTTTTAATGTTACGATTTAACAGCGGCACACAACCGACTACCGCCAGACGTGATTCCTCTTTTGAAGAAATAATTTCTAAATCAATACCTGTTTCTTTTTTGACCAAAGCAACAAATTCAGAACAATTTTTTGCTCGCCGACACGCCGCCGTCGCCACAAAGCGTGATTTAACAATAGGCGCATATTCGTCCATCACGCCGCGGCATACTTTCAAAGCCGTCACGGTTCGGCGCATAGCCGCCTTGGAAAGTTCATTGTCATTGATAATACCTTCACCCAAACGAGTAATTTTTGAAAATGTTTCCACCACATGAAAAGAAGTCGGCGTCGGTGTTGCAATCACCAGTCTGCAAGAATTTGTCCCTAAATCAATAGCGGCATAATTTCCAGCCGCGGCATTTTCATGCTGCACTGCTAAAAAGTTTTTTTTTATGTTTTTGCCGCCCGCCATCCGATTATTTTTCTCCGTTCATTTCATTACGAACTTTCTGCCGCAACTCATCAATACAAATCAAGCTCTTATTTTCATCTTCATAATACCAATACATCCAGCCGTTACAAGCCGAGGCATTTTGTGCCGCAGCGCCAACCTGATGGATAGATCCTTCCGTATTGTCGCCCTTAATCGTACCATCTGAACGAACAAACGCCGTATGTTTACGGCCCGCATCATACAAAATCGTCCCAGGTTTTAACAAACCGCGTTCAACCACCGTTCCAAAAGGTATTCTCGGTTGTTTTTGTTTGCAACTGTATTCCAGCGCCGCATTGGCAACCGGCTCAACATTATCAATGCGCTCCTGCGCACCTTGCACATATATCGGATCTCTTTCTATTCCGATAAAACACCGTCCGAGTTTTTTGGCAACCGCACCGGTCGTTCCCGTTCCGAAGAATGGATCCAAGACCACATCGCCGACTTTGGAAGAGGCCATCAGTACCCGATACAAGAGCGCCTCCGGTTTTTGTGTCGGATGCAATTTGCTACCATCGGCATTTTTCAAGCGTTCTTTGCCGGTGCAAAGTGGAATTTCCCAAGTGGAGCGCATCTGTGTATCTTCGTTCAGGGCTTTCATTGCCTCATAATTGAACGTATATTTGGCTTTAGGATTTTTAACCGCCCAAACAAGTGTTTCGTGTGCATTTGTAAAGCGTGTCCCCTTAAAATTAGGCATTGGATTAACTTTATTCCAAACCACATCGTTTAAAATCCAAAACCCCAAATCTTGCATGATATAGCCAACTCGGAATATATTGTGATAAGAGCCGATAACCCAAATACTGCCATCCTCTTTCAAAACTCGCCGCGCAGCCTCAAGCCACTGACGTGTATAATCGTCATATTCAGCCAAGCTCTCAAAACTGTCCCAATCTTCATAAACACCGGCAACATGCGTGTTATCCGGTCTTGTCAAATGTTCACCCAGCTGCAAATTGTACGGCGGATCGGCAAAAATCAAATCAACGGAATTTTCTTCCATCGCATTCATAATCTTGATACAATCGTCATTAATAATGGTGTTGAGTATCTTTTTTGTTTCAATGTCGGCCATTTTATTTATTACCTTTTTTCTTTTCGGACGGTTTTCATCATACAAAAAGATGGTTATAAATTTATTAACAAACAAAAATTAGCCAAAAATACGAAAACCGGAACATATTTTTCGCAAAAAGTTTTTCTTTTGCCGCTCCTGTTCCCGATAACGATTATAATATTTTTTCATCATCCTTAAAAATTTTGGATTAAGCTTTTCCGCGGCGGCCTGCAAATTATGTTTATCGCTCTTATTCTCATAATAAGCTTTGGCAAACCGATATTCTTCGGGATCGCGTCCACGCTCCGGCACCCGCATAATACCCTGCCAACTGCGACCGAGTAAAAAATCCTTACCGAGATGATGCCCGTTAACTTTTTTGCCGCATTGAAACACCGCAAAATGACAAGGTTTTGTAAAAAGCTCCAAATCCTTATCTTTAATATCAATGCCTAAATTAGCCATATAATATTTAAAAAAATACCGCGTGTTTTTCAATTCATCTTCATTAGAAAAATCAAACCCCTGCAATGCCCACACGTAGCCACCGCTCGTTACAATGTCTTCATATTGTCCAGAATGAGCATATAAAGTCAAAGCAGCTTTGGCCGGATTGTCTGTTTTTTGCGTTTCTCTCTCAAAAATTTTCATAAACGCGCGATGCGACTTTATCAGTTCATACAAAATTTTTCCGCATGACTTTCCTGATTTTTTAAGAACCGAGCCGATTTCAATACGAAGATCGCCGTCATATTCCCACATTTCCCCCACTTGACACACAGCTTCCGGCGTTTTGATTTCAGCCGAACACTCCAAATAACACTTCATGCCAAACTTATCATCATGAACCGTAGCAGCATGATATGACACCATACCTTTATCCCGAACCTGCGACAACGGCCAACAATCTTCATCATCGCAAACCGGCGGCAAAGCGGCAAAAAAATCCTCCAAAGCCGCCCTGTCAGAAATATCACACTCTGTCCGCGGTATATGTAAATGACTGTATATATACTCACTGATCTTCATTTTTTTTATAAATTGCCTTACCATTTAAAACATCATCAATTAGCTGAACGCGATTGTGTACAATCAGCAATTCATTATCACTGACCGCTTCAATTCCGGCAATTTTATCTTGCATATCAATCATATTTTGATAAGCGGCTTTACGTGCATCATCGTCTTCTCTTTCCATCTGTTCGGACAATATTGCTTTGACTGCTCGTGTATGCTCCTGAAGATACAAGGTACGGATAATAGCGCGCAAACGCTGTTCCACATAATAAAAACGAGTTGCCGTCCAACAATGTTGCTGTAGCCAAAAACTGACCTTCCACGGCAAAGCCGTTTCCAAATCTCCGGACAGTAGGGATATTTTATCTGAAACATCAGTATTAAGACCGTTTGACATATATTCTGCCCACAAAGGTAAAAACCGCTCTACCTCGGCGGCCGAAATTTCAACCGTATCCGCCATCGGCTTGCAACTTTCTTTAACATCTGCGAAATCATAATCTACCAAACGACAGCTCAAGACTTTCACCAACAACAAAAAAGCCAGCCCCAAAATCAGATATTTTTTCCATGGCTTCATACAGTTTCCCCGATTAAGTAATTTTTATTTTTGTTACCAACGTAATCCAGATATGACATAATCCGGATAGGCATCAAAATTCATGGCCAAATTACGAGCCTTTTCCACATCCGGAATATACCCCTCGCCTAAAAAATTAACATGAATTCCTTTAGATATCAAGAGCGAAGATGCATTAAGCAGACTTCCGGCTTTAATATCGGTGGCAAAACTGTCGCCGATACACAACAGACTTTTAGGTTGCCGTCTAAAACTTTCCAAAGCATAGTCCAAATATGCCGCATCCGGTTTACCGATAGTACAAATTTTGCCACCCATAACCGCATATTGTTCGGCCAAAGCGCCTGCCCCCAATGAAATTTCACCATCATAATAGGTGGAAACATCATTACCGCAACACAACAACGGAAGCCCGAGTGCAAATCCGTGTTCCAAAATCGGCATATACTTTTCCAACGTATCATCGGCGCTTTGCGGCATACCGGCATATAAGAAGTCAGCATTCTGCGGATCATCCGCTTTTTGGCAGATTGTTCCTGCAAAAACCGCTTCTGCCGCCGGATTACCGATTGTATAATAGCGTGGACCAGACAATCCAAGACGCTTATAATCTTTCAAACGATAATGCAACACCTCGCCGGCTGAAATAACCGATGATAAAAACGCCAGATTTTCTTCTTTTTGTAGAATTTCTATAATGGAAAGCACCCGTAACGGAGAGTTCGTAAGAACAACCACCTCTTTACCGCTTTCAGTACATTGACGCAACGCCTGCAGAGCGTCTTTGTTAACGTTTCTTCCATCATATAGAACCCCGTTAAAACCGCATAAAACGGCATCATGATTATCAATAATTTTTGAAATGGCAACAATCGGCTTAATTATTTTCATTTTTTTATCCGTATCAAAAACATATTATCTTTTATATGGCATATATTTAACCCGTCAACTCTTTATTTTTCTTTAATTTTTTTATAAAAAGAAAAATATTTGTGCAGCAAATAAGTCATAATTGTGGCAACCGTCAGATAAACGGCTTGCGCCCACAATTCATAAATATGACAAACTTCCACCAAAAACGTCAAAGCCACGCTGTTAAACAAAAACATCCATAAATATACGCCCCACGACTTGCAATATTCTTTCAAAAAATCGCCTTTACTTTGAAACACATAATAGCGCATGGTAAAGATAGATATGTTGATTGTCACGATGTTTTGCACCACCAATGCCCACAAATAAGGCAGCTTTACCGCGGCAAACAACAACGCAAAAATCCCGTACGCCAAAACCGTGTTAAACCCGCCGACCAATAAAAAACGGATTTTTTGGTTAAGCTTGAACCAGATGTTTTCCAAAAACAAATAAGCGGCAATCGGCCACGGATATTTTGCCCCAAAAACAAAATTATTTAAAATATTTTTATCCATCAGCGTTTCAAATTCTTTCTTGCGCCACGACGATAAAATATTTTCATCAAAAACATCTTCGGGATATTTTTCATCAATTTCCGGCAGCCCCGGATGAATCATCACTTCAACCGCGTCAAAACCTTCCGGAATCATAACTTTTGCGAACCGGTCTTTAGAAAGTTTGCAGGTATAAAGCATGGTGTAAAAATACGTTTTTGACGGATAGCCGTTCATAATATCCAAAAAACGCAGCAAATAATATTTAACCGCGCCGCCGTCAAACAAAAAAGATTTACTTTTGTTGCATTTTACCGTTAATAATCCGCATTCTTTAACCGTGCGAATGCGGCCGATATGGTGCTTTTCCGCCAGTTCCTTTACAGCGGCAAACACAGCCGGAATCATCTGTACATGGCGGTGCCCGTCAATGTGTTTGAGAGTCACGCCCAATTTTTGTGCTTTTAAAATTTGCGCTTCAATCTCTTTTTTAACCTGCGCCGAAAAATCTTTATATTTAAATATTGAAAGCAACAGCAGTTTGACAAACCCGTTTTTAAACTTGCCGTCCTTTCCCGTTAAAAGCGGAATCTCTTTTGCCGGAAGCGTCGGATATTCGTTGGTCAAATTAATATGCAGCCCCAATTCCAAATTCGGCATGGCCTTGCTTGCCTCAACCGCTTCTTTGGCATATTTTTGATTGACCATCAAGCTGGCGGAATTTAAAATTCCTTGTTTGTGCGCCCGACAGATTGCCTCGTTGACACCGCGGCTGATGCCAAAATCATCAGCGTTAAAAATGATACGTCCCGCCATTATTTTTTCTCTTTTGTTTTTTCTTCTTTATCTTTTGCTTCAATATAATCGGCCAGATACAACGGACGTTTTTTGACTTCCATATGAATTTTGCCGATATATTCGCCGATAATTCCGAGCGTTACCAACTGCACCGCGCCGATAAGCCCGACGGCCGCCACAATGGTGGCATACCCCGGCGTCGGGTTATGACGTACATAACGCTCAATCACCACATACACCGCCAGCAGCATAGACAACGCGCCGCCGGCAATTCCCAAATAAGTTGCCAAATGCAAAGGCCGCACTGAAAATTGCGTAATACTGTTAATCGCCAATTGTAAACTCTTAACGAAATTATATTTGGTCTTGCCGCTGAAACGTTCCGGCGCCACAAAGTCAATCACCACCACTTTGTCATTGGGCATAATCCAACTCAACAGCCCGCGAAACAAACGGTCTTGCTCATTAAAGCCCTTCAAGAAATCCACATATTTGCGGTCTATCAAACGAAAATCCGGCATACTTGCGGGAATTTTCGTGTCCGAAAGCATATTCAGCACCCAATAAAAACTCTTGGCGCAAAATTTGTAAAACTTTGAGGTTGCCACATTATCCACCCGCTTGGTCACAACAATCTCCGCGCCGTCCTGCCACGCCTTAATCATCCGCGGAATATACACCGGCGGATGCTGCAAATCGGCGTCCATAAAAATCACCGCGTCGCCTTTGGCATAATCCATGCCCGCCGTCATGGCGATTTCATGGCCGAAGTTACGCTTTAGTTGCACGATTTTAACCCGCTTGTCTTTTCTTTGCAGTTTTTCAACCGCCTTTAAGGTTCCATCTTTGCTACCATCGTCAACAAAAATGATTTCAAACGTTACATTTTTAACGTTTTTTAATTCTTTATCCAATTCTTTATGAAGCTCGGCAACATTGCCTTCCTCATTATAAGCCGAAATAACAATACTGACTTTTTTCATTGGCTGCTCCGTTATAAATTGTAAAAACCGTAATAAATGGTCTTGCGTTTGATTTTTCCCGCCGGGTTAACAAATTCCAATTCAAGTTTTTGCGGCGGCGTTGCGTTTCCCAAGGCTTCGGCGGCACTTTTATATTCCCACTCGCCGGCAGCTGTAATCAACGCACCAGATTTTGCCAAATCCGCCGCATCAAACCACGGATTTTTGCTGATGTCGCCCCAAATCACCGGTTTGGGTTTTGACGGCGCGAACAAAGCAAGGTTATCCGCCCACCAGACATCGCCTGCCACATATTTAAACGGCCGGCCATCGGTTGCCTGACGCCAGATTTCTTCCATTTTAGCGCCATAAGCCGGTGCATTCATATGCAATTTGTCGCTTTTGTTGAAAATATACACGCAAATCAATGCAACGCCCATCAAGCTCATGATGATATACACGCCTTTTATCAACCGCGCCCGTACGGCATCCGTCAACTGCCGCGGAAAGAACGCCAACAATAAAATTCCGGTCATATACAGTGCGGGAAAACCCCACATGCTTTTGAGCTTGATGCCGCCGGCAAGGCTGACCAGCACCATTAGCGCCAACGGCAACAAGCCGTTGACAAGCAAAAATTTCTTATCGGAAGCGGCAAGTCTGTTATCTTCTTGCGGCGCTTTATACGTTCCGATAAAATAAATCAGCAACGCACCAAGCCCGAACAAAACCTGCGCGCCCAAAAACTTTATGGGATAAACAATATGCCGCAGCAACGGAAAATCTTCAAATCCGGCTTTGCCGCCGCGACCCAAAAAATAATCAATCACGTAAAAATCATGCAAATAAAGCCACCACACATGCGGCGAAACCACCAACATGCAAAACAAAGCCGATAAATACGGCCCGACGGTTTTGAACTTTTGGCGGGCGTTTTTATCATAAAACATATAAAACAGCATGGAAAGCAGCAAAACCCCGCTGACATATTTGTTAAACAGATTCAATCCGGCAAAAACACCGGTTAAAACCCAATCTGCCATTTTGTTGTTTTTAAGCGCTTTGTAAAAATAATAAACGGTGGCCGGCCACAAGGCAAGCGATACCACGTTAACATTAAACTCCGGCGCGCTGTAGCCGTAATAAATCACGCCTTCCAAAAGCATCACCGCCAGCACGGCTTTTTCTTGAGCCATAAAGCATTTGGCAAGTTTGTAAATATACACAAAACCGCACAACACGCACAGTTGGCTTAACGCGTAAATTGCCAAATGACTGTGCGCCCCGAAAGTATAAGCCCAATATGCTAAAAAGCCCGAAAGCGGCGGATGCTTGTTGGTGCCCCAATCGCAATACTGTCCCCAAACGATGGCTTCAATGCTGTCCATCGGCAGACTGGTGCGCAAAAGCGGAATCAAACTCCACACCAAAAAATGAAGACAAAGAAAAACGGTCAACGGATATTGTTTTAAGACTTTCATAGAGCCTCCCGCAAAAATTTATTTTATTGTCCTATGTTTACAAATTTTTAAGCGTCGTGTCAACACCTTGACGTTGCCCGTCCACCTGCTTTATCGGATTATTTTCAATATACCGCATTTTTTTATTGACATTAAAAATGTTTAAGGTTATTAAAGTACACGAAATTTATGGCGGGGTAGCTCAGTTGGTTAGAGCAGAGGAATCATAATCCTTGTGTCGAGAGTTCGAATCTCCCCCTCGCTACCACTTAAAAAACCCTTGTCAATCAAGGGTTTTATTGTTATTGGGAGAGCAGTGATGAAATGTCTGCATTTTATTGTTTTCGTTTTAACGCTATTTCTGCTTGAAACGGCAAATAGTCTGGCCGAGGAGTTTAACATCACAACCGCTGCCGGCGATACTTTGAGTGTGGATGTTGACAATCGTGATAACATAAGCCACGGAAAACTCGCTTTCATTCAACACGGTCTAGCAGCCGACCGCAATCATCAAGTTGTACGGCAAGCCGCGCGTGCTTTTATAGATGCAGGTTATGTGGTTGTTGCTTTTGACAGCCGCCATTCACTCGGCAAAAGCGGTCAAGATGTTGGAAATGCCCGTCTAACAACTTTTGAACAAGATTTGGAAGATGTTGTTTCTTGGGCGCAAACGCAAGATTTTTATGCCGAACCATTTGCGGTTTCCGGCCATTCGCTTGGCGGCGCGTCCGTTTTGCAATACGCCGCAAACCACCCTGAAAAAACCGCCATCGTCGTAGCTGTCGCACCCGTTATCAGTGGTCAGGCATGGGAAAACGCCTGCATGGTCAACATGACTGATTTTTGTAAAAATTGGCAAAAAAACGGCAATTACGCCTATCAATATAACGGCAAAGAATATTTAATCTCTTATCAAACCGTAGAAGATGCCAAAAACTTTGATGCGCTCAAAATTTCCGATAATATCTCGGCCGATGTGTTGTTGATTGCCGCTCAAAATGATAATATCATTCCCCCGCAAGACATTAACCGCCTGTATGAAAAACTCAAATTCGTAAAACAAATGACAACTGTTGCCAACAGCAAACATAATTTTGAGCTTGAACAAAACCAGAGCGACCTTTATCAAGCCATAAGCCATTTTCTTACCACCGAGTCCCTTCCCGAAAAAGCACAATAAAAGGTACATACTATGGAATTAAAAGAACTCAAACAACAGCTTAAACCATATCAGGCGCTTTTAGGTTTTGATTACGGTACAAAACGCTTGGGCATCGCTGTATCTGACTTAATGCGCACCATTGCCACGCCGTATACCATCATCAACCGCCGCGACATGGAACATGACTTACCGCAAATCCAAAAAATCATCACGGAAAAAGAAATCGGCGGCATCATATACGGATTGCCGCTGCAAATGAACGGTGCGGAAGGCGATATTGCCAAACAAGTCCGCACCTTTGCCGAAAAAGTTTACGCGGAGACCGGCCTACCTTATGCTTTTTGGGACGAAAGGCTTTCTTCTTCAGCCGTGGAAAGTTTTTTAGTCAAGCAAGCCGACTTGTCGCGCGCCAAACGCAAAAAGGTTCTGGACGCATCGGCTGCCGCCTACATTTTACAAGGGGCTTTGGACGCCTTAAACAGAGTATAACAAACCACCCAATATACGATTGATACAAACAACGCCGGTCCTCCCGACCGGCGTTGTTTTAATAAAAGGATTAAAAGAAATTACTTAATCCACGGCAAAGAGGCTTCTAAATCTTCCGGCGTATTAATATCGGCCGGCGCTTCTTTAACCAATTTGATATCATCAACCAAACGGGCGCGAATAACCATGCCGTTTTCCAGCGCGCGCAATTGCTCCAAAGCTTCGCGGTTTTCTAAAACGCCTGTCGGCAACGAGACCATTTTTTGTAATGAAGATGCTTTAAACACATAAATGCCGATATGATGGTATAAATCTTGATTTTTGCACTTTTCTGGATTGCGGGTATACGGTGCGGTCGCACGGGTAAAATATAGGCAACGTGCTTCTTTCTCGCCTTCTTTTAATCCCATAACAATTTTAACAATATTCGGATTGTTTTTATCTTCCTCATTTTTTATAACCATACCGCAGGTAGCGATATCGCAATCCGTTTTTTGAACCATTTCCACCAAAGGCAAGCACACGGCCGGATCAACGTTTAAATTATCGCCTTGAAAATCAACCACAATATCATATTTTTCCCCTTTGGGATCCAACACTTTCAAAGCAGCGGCAATTCTATCCGTACCACTGGGCAAATTTGGATCGGTCAAAATCGCCGTTGCACCAAACTTGTTGCATTCATCCACAATGGCTTGATCACCGGCAGCAATCGCAATATCGCTTTGACCGCCCAATGCTTTGGCAACATTTTCATACACACGTTGCACCAATGTTTTGCCGTTCACGTTTAACAACGGCTTGTTCGGTAGACGGGTTGCAGCCAATCGCACCGGCATTAAGGTAATAACTCTGGTCATAATAACCTTTCCTTTCTGTAAAATTCCACTACAATAGTTATATGGATATTTTTCTTGACAAACAAGTAAGATATGCCTTTATACACAAGAAGCGCCTCGTTTTTATAACGGGGCGCTTCTTCGTACTTACATACATCAACGTGCTTCTCTATAACTTGCTTGAGAAGCTTCTTGCTTTTTCAATCAGGGTTTCATCGCCGGACTCTTCAACTTTTTTGATGAGTTTAGCGTATTCTGCCTGACAACCTTCGGCATATTGTTTCTTTTGAAACAAAACGACAATTCGTACTTTATCGGCTTCATCAAAAACCGATTTATTAACAAGTTCCGAAATGGCGTGATTTCTTTGTGCCGATTGCACGATTTGTGCTCTGAAAGCATTGGCACGCTGATGTTTTTCCGTTTTTTCCATAATTTTATAATTATTAAAGTGTCTTTTTAGAATATCCCATAAAATATCAAAAAACAATACAAAAAATCAGTTTTTTTTCATTTTATAAAAAACGGCTTGCAAAATTTGCAGAAAATCACCGTTGTTGAAAGGAAAATCATCCGGATGCGGATGTTCAATCAAATGCCTCACATCTTCATCAATCGGAACGATTTGCGGCATATAGTGTC
>CALXZI010000032.1 GCA_944393205.1 uncultured Alphaproteobacteria bacterium
CAATTCCCGATTATCAAATCGGGATTTTTTAGATTAACTCCATTGTTTGTTTTGAAATGCTTTATCCACGAGTGTTTCTTGCCCTCACCTGCATCATAACTCTTCAAAGGTTGTAACTTATCCCCACGAGACTCTTTAAAATTGCAAAAAAAAAAAACGGTTTAGAATGACGAGAAAATACGTTTATTTTGCAGTTTTTAGGAGTTCTTTTGATGAATTTGTTCAAATTTTTTAGCTTTTCCTTTCATACACACAACAAAAAGTTGCAAGTAGATGCAGCTCTATGCACAAAAAACGAACGACCGAAGAATGGTGCAGATGCGAAGCCTTGTTTGAGCGACGTGTACAAAAATAGTACACGAGCGAGAAGAAGGCAAGCAGATGTGCCGTTATGCGGGCGTTCCATGGTGGAAATGCTCGGCGTGCTGGCGATAATTGGAGTTTTGAGCGTCGGGGCGATTTCAGGATACTCCAAGGCGATGATGAAGTACAAGCTCAACAAACACACCGAACAGATGAGTACCGTTATTAATGCCTGCATACGTTACATCAATGAGTTGCGTTTAATACGCAATGGCGGAGCAGAATACCCGCTCGCACCGATATTAATCAAACTTAATGAAATTCCAGTTGAGATGATAAAGAAAAACGACCCGAATGACATTTATGATATCTTCGGCAATCATGTTTATATTTATTATCATAATACCAATTACCTCGGGATTGTCACAACCATTGACAACAGCGATACCAGTTTACAAATCTGCCGCAATCTGATTACAACAGCAAAAGAAAACCACGCCAACCTTGACCGCATATTCTTTCGTAACAATTTTGAAGATAAATGGTCTACCGGTATCCGCGGCGACAAAACCTGCACACAATCTTCGGTTTGCCTTAAAAACATCACGCTCAAACAAATGGACGACGCCTGCCGCTATTGTGCTTCAGACAGATGTCAGATGTACATATCAATAGGTCAACAATAAGATCAGCGATATAAATAAAGTTCGCTGCCGTGGATTTTGAGCCAAGATTTTCCTAACGCCGCGCCGGAGTAGAGTTCTTTGACACAACGCCAAAATTCGCGCGAATGGTCGCGGTGCTTTAAGTGCGACACTTCATGCGCCACCAGATAATCTATCACGCACGCCGGCGCCAAGGCTATCCGCCAGTTATAATTAATGTTGTTTAAGGTTGAGCAACTGCCCCAACGCGATGAAGTATCTTTAATGGCAACACTTTTAACTTGGCAACCGATTTTTTCCGCCAGTTCCCGAGAACGGCGCAAAAACTCTTTTTTAGCCTCGCGCGTGATGTAATCTTTCACCCGCCGGTGCAAAAAAGCCGCATCACCGCCGATATATAAGATGCCGTCTTTTTCTTCCGCCGCACGTAACGTTTCCGGACGATGGCAGATTTTAAGCGGACGGGCAAACAGTGTAAAAGTCTGACCGTCTTTGAATTCCTGCATTTTGGGAAGTTTGGCCAAATGTTCTTCCACCCATACTTCATGTTCTTTAACAAAATCATAGGCTTTTTTGAACAAAACTCGTGGCGGCAAGGTTAAAACCGCTGTTCTTTTTTTGCTGTCTATCCGCAAATTCATCCGCCGACAACGCGCCGATTTAACAACTTCCAGCGGGAAAGCAAAGGAATTTTCCAAATCAAAGGTCTTGCCAGTCAATAAGGTAATCTTCATAATCTTTGACCTCTGTTTCATTAACCAGTTCGCGTCCGCGCAGTGAGTTGCCCGATGTGTGCACGGTTTCTGCCCGGCCGCTTACAAGCGGATGCCACGGGGGCAAATCATAGCCGTTGTCTAAAAGCCAGTAAGCACAGGTTTTGGGCAACCAGCGCGGTTTTTCGCGTACGGCGCGCAAATCAATGTCGCGGCAATCGGGCACAGCTTCAAAACGATGGGCATAAATTTTACACAAACAACTCTGACAGTTTAAAAAACGGCAATAAGTGTTGGTGAATTTGATTTTTCCTTTGATTTCCAGTTTGTTTAAACAGCATTTGCCACAGCCGTCGCATAAAAGTTCCCATTCCTCTTTGCTCATATCTTCAAGCTTTTTATGTTTCCAAAACTCCGGTTTGATATGCTCCATATGCGCGTAACGACTTTCAGGGTCATATTCCGTTTCAATATCCAGCGACGGCTCTTTCATAAATCTTCCCACTCCACAATATGATCTTCCAAATCCTCGGACTTGACCAAAACTTCGGAGATACAGCGGCCTTTAACGGTGGTTCTGGCACATGGCGGTTGCTGTTCAAACAAACGGCGGTAAGCGCAGGTTTGGGGCATCCATGCAATGTTTTTAACATTATCTTTGGTCAATTTCAAGCATTCCGGCACCAGCTCGCGACGACGGTCATACACCGTGCATAAACATTTTTCCTCATCAAAATAACGGCAGATAACATCCGTATAATAAATTTCGCCGCTGTCTTCGTCTTGCAGTTTTATCAGGCAACATTTACCGCAATGGTCGCAGATATTCTCCCATTCCTCTTTTGTGTAATCTTCAAGTTTTTTCATGAGGTTACCCTATTTGCTCGGGCAAATTTTCTTCATTTGCCAAATTGCCGAACTGGGCAAATTCGCCGTTCCAAAAAAGTTTGACCGTGCCGGTCGGACCGTGGCGCTGCTTGCCGATGATGACTTCGGCCAGATTAGCGGTTTCGCGATCTTTTTTCTGCCATTCTTCCATGCGGTGTTGGAAGTGTTCGGGTGTTTCATTTTGTTTGATTTTCGGCTCTTCATTATGGATATAATAGTTTTCACGGTAAACAAACATTACGATATCGGCATCTTGCTCAATAGAGCCGGATTCACGCAAATCCGACATCAAAGGACGTTTGTCGTCGCGGGATTCCACCCCACGGTTTAACTGCGAAAGAGCGATAACCGGAACTTTTAACTCTTTTGCCAAAATTTTAAGCCCACGAGAAATTTCGGAAAGTTCCTGCACGCGGTTGCCCTCATTTTTCTTGTTGTTGCTGCCGGTAATCAACTGGATGTAATCAATCACGATAAGCCCCAAGCCTTTGGTGCGTTTTAAACGTCGGGCGCGGGTGCGAATGGAGCTGATGGTTACCCCCGGAGTGTCGTCAATATACAAAGGAATACTCTCCAACTCGCGCACGGCGGCGGCAATGCGGGTAAACTGGGCGTTGTCAAGTTCGCCGGTGCGCATTTTGTTGCCCGGAGTTTGGGTAACGGTTGATAAGATACGCGATGCCAATTGGTCGGCTGACATTTCAAGCGAGAAAAACGCCACACCGCGGTCGTGCGGATCCAAATCTTTAGCACGTCCCATATATTCGGCAACATTATAAGCAATATTGGTAGCCAACGCGGTTTTGCCCATCGCCGGACGGCCGGCGATAATAATAAGGTCGGAATTGTTTAAACCGCCGGTTTTATAATCCAAACGTTCCAAGCCGGTGGACAGGCCGGAGATTTTGCCCTCTTTTTGATAAGCTTGCTCAATGTAGCCCAATGATGACGTTAAAGCGGCAGCAAAGTCAATAAACCCGCCTTGAGCTTCACCTTGATCAGAAAGACGAAAAAGCTCCTGCTCGGCTTCTTCAATCTGCTCGGTTGCCGATAAATCCGCGGTTTCGGCAAACGCTTTGTTAACAATTTCAGTGCCGGTGTTTATCAGCTCGCGGCGTAAATATTTATCATACACAAACTGGGCATAATATTCCACATTGGTCATCGGTGAAGAGCTATCGGCCAATTTCACCAAATAATTCGGTCCGCCGACTTCATTTAAACTCCCCTCTTGCTCAAAATAGTTTTTTAAGGTGATGACATCGGCAATGTGTCCGCGGCTGATGAGCTTGGACATCACCTCAAAAATTTTGACATGAACCGGATCGGCAAAATGCTGCGGTTTCAAAAATTCCGAAACTTTTTCAAAAGCTTTGTTGTTAGCTAAAATCGCGCCGAGCAAAGCCTGTTCGGCTTCAATATTTTGCGGCAGTTTTGAGGTGTCTATAGTTTCCATTTTATTTTAAATCCGTCTTCCGTTTAGTTTTGTTTTTCTTCTTTTATAAATACAAAATTACGCAGACGGTACGGGAATTTTTTTAAGCCTGTGAATAACGGGGATAAAACCGATTTTGCTTGTTCAACACCTGATTTTAATGTGTTTTTTTAATAAAATTCATAAAAAATATAAAAAACTAAAAAAAAATATATACAAATAAAAAAAATATGTTATAACAATGTTCACTTTCGGGTGTGTAGCTCAGTTGGTTAGAGCGCTGCGTTCACATCGCAGAGGTCACAAGTTCAAGTCTTGTCACACCCACCAATAAAAACAACCGGCGTTATGCCGGTTTTTTTACGAACGCTTAAAAAGATTTTGTGAAATAAACAACAATAAGGTTGTCCTTTAAAAATTTGTCGCCTATATTTATGAAAGCAAAAACAAACAGGATGTTGATGATGAAAAAAATTTTAACAACCTTATTTTTTTTATATTCCGGAATCGCGCAGGCACAAACCGCCGGTGATTTGGCCGAAATTGAAAATTATTTAAACGGCATAAAAACGCTCAAAGCAAATTTTGTGCAAACAGCCAGCAACGGAACGGTTTCTGAAGGTTTGCTCTATATTGAGAAACCGAGCAAACTCCGGATGGAATACGCGCCTCCCGCTGAAATTTTACTGATAGGCAACGGTGATTACGTGGTTTTTAACGATCGGGAGCTTGATCAAATCACCAACATTGATTATGAAGATATTCCGGCGACCATGATACTTGCCGATGAAGTCAAGATTGATAACAAAAATTTAAAGGTGCTTGATTTCTACAAAGATGCCGGCCTCACCTCCGTCACGTTAGAATATGCCAAAGACAAAAACGTCGGACCGATTACGTTGGTTTTTTCCAACAATCCTTTTGAACTCAAACAATGGAAAATCATTGATCCGCAAAGCGTGGAAGTCACCTTGTCTTTATATGACGTCATCAAAGATCAGCCGTTGGATGAAAATCTGTTCAAATTCCAAAAAGAAAAAGCCCGTTCCCGCCGCCGATAAAATCTTCCGACAATTGCATTGCAAACATCCGGTCTGCTTATGCATACCATGCGGAACTTTTCGGATGCATTAACGTTTCAATCATCGTACAAACCGTTTGAGAATAAAATCAACATTGCAAAAACGCCCTGAAAACATCAGGGCTAAAGCTTTAGAATTTTTCTTTAATCAATATTTTCGTCTTCATAGACGCCGAATAAAATGTTTTTTGGCACCCAGCCTTCAACCGTGCCGAACTGGATAAGGCAAAAGGCGTTGCCTTTCCGACATTTTTTGATTTCGCCGATAACGCCGTCTTCCACTTTGGCAATAACTTTTGCTTGATAATCATCGTTATTATAAATATTGTTTTCACCGGGCGTCATAACTTTTACAAAACGCCGTCCTGTCAACATAGATTTATGCACCCACGATTCGGAGCCTTCCCAGTCTTTGATTTTGCGCCACAAACCGTATTCATTGACAATTTCAACCGGAGCGCCTTTTTGTTTATACACCCATTCAATCGGATATTTCGTGTCAGGTCCTGAACGTCCGTTTATGGTATTTGAGCGCAAAGAAACCATCCGCGGCAGTTGCAAGCCGCTTTCACCGTTGTCAGTTTCTGCCGCCATGGCCGACAATGGCATAATAAGAGAAATTATTATGGTTAATAATGTTTTCATTTTATTTCCCTTTTGTTGGATTATATTGTATGAAACATAGGTTACATAAATAAGATAAAGAAAAGGTAAAAAAGATGGATTTAATAAAAACCGCGGAAGATTTAATTCGTTTTCGCACCGAAACCGGCAATGAAACGGAAATCAACAAATGTCTGAATTATCTGGAGCAAAACCTGCAAGGCAGCGGTGCTTTGGTTGAAATTTGCCGTTATGACGGCGTTTCACCGGTGTTTTTTGCCTCAAACAAAAAAACGAATATGTTTGATGTTTTGGTCATCGGTCATATTGACGTGGTACCGGCAACTGATGAGATGTTTGAACCTCGGTATGAAAACGGCAGAATATACGGCCGCGGTACGCTGGACATGAAATCATTTGCCGCCGTCGCGCTAAACTCACTGCATTATGTTCTAGAACACAAACTACCCCTAAAATTCGGCGTTATCCTCTCAACCGATGAGGAAAAAGGCAGCAAAAGCACGGAAGCATTTTTGCACGCACATCCGGATTTGAACGCTAAAATCGTGTTGGATAACGATGTCGGCGGTGATATCACCAAAATTGTGGCGCGTTGCAAAAATCCGGTTTTTGTAAAAATAACCGCCGAAGGCGAAGCCGCACATGGTTCCACCCCTTGGGCTGGGCGCGACGCTAATGAAAATTTATTTAAAACATGGGAAAATATCCGGCAAATTTATCCGGCATTTTCCAAAGACACGCCAATGCCTGAAAACACCTGGATTGATACGGTGCATTTTGCTAAAATTGAAGGTGGCGAGGTTTCTAATGTGTTGGCCGCGCATGCCGAGGCTTTGTTGGATTTTCGCCTGATTGAAACGTCAAGTGTTGCGGATTTGTGCGCCAACCTTGACAAGTGCATGGAAAAAGGCGTTTTTTATAAGGTTGTTTCATCCTCAACGCCGGTGGTTATGCAAGAAGATAACCCGCATATTGTTGCTTACAAAAAATTTGCCGAAGATATTTTAGGCCGGCCGCTGGAATTTGAATATATCGGCGGCGCCACCGATTCACGCGAGTTTGCCGAACGCGGCGCAACGGTGATTATGCATTCCGGCAGCGGTGAAGGCATGCACGCGCCGAATGAATATGCCGAGGTGGAAAGCATCAAACAAATTGCCGACATTCAAATTAAATTTTTAGAAAAATTAGCGGAGGAAAAATAATAAAATGAACAAAATTGCCAGTTTTACCATTGATCATTTAAATCTTTTGCCGGGGCTTTATGTGTCGCGCGTTGACAATTTCGGCGCATGCAAAGTAACCACTTTTGACATCCGCATGACGCGCCCTAATTTTGAACCGGTAATGAACACCGCCGAAGTTCACGCCATTGAACATTTGGGCGCCACGTTTTTACGCAATCATAATGATTGGGGCAATAAAATTGTTTATTTCGGTCCAATGGGCTGCCGCACCGGTTTTTATCTGGTGGTAGCCGGAAATTATACCTCTAAAGAAATTTTGCCGCTCGTGACTGAAATGTTTGAATTTATCAAAGATTATCAAGGCGATATTCCTGGGGCTTCTGCTAAAGATTGCGGCAATTTCCGCGATATGAACCTGCCGATGGCCAAGTATTGGGCGGAAAAATACTTAAAAGAAGTTTTGCAAGACATCGGCGAAGAACGATTGGTTTATCCGGAATAAATGATGCGGCGCCGTTGCTCATGGGCTGAAAATCAGCCGGAAATTTATATTCGCTATCATGATGAAGAATGGGGCATTCCTTGTCATGATGATAAAAAGCTGTTTGAATTTTTGCTTTTGGAAATGTTTCAAGCCGGTCTTTCGTGGTTAACGGTTTTAAAAAAACGCGAAAATTTCCGGCGGGCTTTTGCCGGTTTTGATGTGCAAAAGGTGGCATCTTACCAAGAAGCTGATATCAAAAGATTGTTAAACGACGCCGGCATTGTCCGCAACCTCGCCAAAATTGAACCGGCGGTAAATAATGCCAAAGTGTTTATAAAAATCCGCGAAGAGTTCGGCAGTTTTGACAAATATTTGTGGGGCTTTACAGACAGACAAGTCATCAAAAGCGATGGCAAAACCATTCCGGCACGCACGCCGTTATCGGATACAATCTCCAAAGACCTGAAAAAGCGCGGCATGAAGTTTGTCGGTTCGGTCATTATCTATTCCTACCTGCAGGCAACAGGGGTTGTCAACGACCATGAAGAGGGGTGCTTCATGCATTAATATTGACAAAATACAAGCCTCATGATAAAAAAATACATAATTTGTGCAAATAAGGAGGGAAAAATGCAAGAACCGAAATTAAATGAAGAAGAACTGATAGGCTTAAGTGAAGAAGAAAAACAACAAAAGATAGCCGAACTGGAACAACGGAAAAAAGAATATTGGGAAGAACGCTACCGTCGCAACGTCTATGAATTTGGAGATTATGACGGCCCTGAAGATCCGGAAATGACGCCGTTCATGCGTAAAATGGATAAAATGTTGAAAAATCATATAGCCCAATTAAAAAAAGAAGAACAGGGTAAATAAATACATTTTTAAGTTTTTAACAATAGACGGAGTAAAGTTATGAAAGAACCGAAATTAAATGAAGAAGAACTGATAGGCTTAAGTGAAGAAGAAAAACAACAAAAGATAGCCGAATTGGAACAACGGAAAAAAGAATATTGGGAAGAACGCTACCGCCGCAACGTCCATGAATTTGGAGATTATGACGGCCCTGAAGATCCGGAAATGTCTCCCGGTGTCGCTATGGCGGATAAAAGAATTAAAGAAATTATAGCTCAATTAAAAAAAGAAGAACAGGGTAAATAAATACGTTTTTAAGTTTTTAACAATAGACGGAGTAAAGTTATGCAAGAACCGAAATTAACAGAAGAAGAACTGGTTGGCTTAAGCGAAGAAGAAAAACAACAAAAGATAGCCGAATTGGAACAACGGAAAAAAGAATATTGGGAAGAACGCTACCGGCGCAATGTTTATGAATTCGGGGATTACGATCCGGATTATTCAAAAGTAACCCCAGATGTAGCAGAGTGGGATAAGAAAATCAAAGCCCGTTTAGCTGAAATAAAGAAAGCGCAGGAACAGGGCAAATAAAATCTTAAAAGGACGGGATAAAATGGATAAAGACGGCCGGCTGTTTTCGGGATATGAATATTTTTTGGCCCACAATGACGGTGATGTTACTTTGGATGGCATCATTGCCGAGATGGATGGGTTTATCAGCCGGCAGGGAATTCATTATACGTCGGAAGAAATTAAAGAGAAAGTAGAAGAAGTTGAAAACAAAATCAGTCATTTAGGGATGACGATTGACAAATACCGCTTAAGCGGTGAGAAAAACGAAGCAATATATACTCAAGAACGAAAAAAGTTACATGATGAAATTGTAGAAACAGTTGTTATTAAGCGAATAACACCGGAAATGAAAACAGAACAGCCTCGGGTGATGATAGTGTTAGGCGGTCGTCCCGGCAGCGGCAAGACCTCTGGTTTTCGGGGTCTGGCGTATGATGAAAGTTTTATTGTGCTGGACGCCGATGAAATTAAAGCGATGCTGCCGGAATATAAAGGTTGGAACGCTGAAGAGGTGCATGAAGAAAGCGGTGATATTCTAGAAAAATGTGTCCAAGTTTGCAAAATGAACCGTCTGAATGTGGTGATAGAAACGACAATGGGTAAAGCAGATAGTGTTTTACGCCGGATACGGGAGTTTCACGAGGACGGCTATAAAGTGGAGGCGCATTATATGTTTTTGCCGATGCGTGCGGCCGGTCGGCGGGCGATGGAGCGTTTTTTAAATGGCGGCGAAAACGGCCGCTATATGCCGATAGGTGTTTTGCAGCAAATGGACAAGACGGAACAAAATTTTGATATTATCAAACCGTTTGTGGACGGGTGGAGTTTTTATTCCAATGCCGATAGAGGGCATCACGAACCCCCTGAATTAATAGCGGCATATGGTGATATATATCTGCGGGAAAAATATAAGGAAGCGGCGTTAGCACATGGTAACTTGGATATGCTTGAAAATATACAAAGAATGAAAGAAACTGTCCATCAGTCAAGAGAAAGCGACACCGTGCAGATGACAAAAGAAAATAATACCCCATTTAATATTCGCTTCAAAAAAGAACATGAAAAATAAAATTTCCGACTTTTTTAAAATCTGTTAAAAATCATTGTTATTATATAAAAAACTTCAAGTATTAACGATTGCGGAAATCCGCATTGCGTGAAAGAGCTTTTGCCAGATGGTTGCGGAAAAATTTTTCACCCTCTGTGATACAATCCGGACAAATCGGCGGCAAACCATGCGCCTTAAAAATCAGCCGCCGACGGGTTATTTCACTGAAATCGCCGTTCATCTGCTGCTGCATAATGCAGTTTTCATCGGCACAATGCGAACCGAGTTGTTCATAGGTGTTCTTGCGCCCCCGCCGCGTCAAGCCGATAGCGTGGCCGAACTCATGCATAACAACGGTTTTAAACCCTTCTTGATCAAATCTGCCGTTGGGTTTGATAAAGCGTGCCGTGGATATAACGGAAAAAGCATTTTCTTCGCTGACCCCCAGACAAAAATTCAGCAGACGGCCATTGCGTTGGGTACCGTATAAATCATGCTTGGTGAGCAAAATCTGAATTTGCGGAATTTTTTTGGCATAAGGGTCGTTTGATAAATCATTATAAAGTGCGTCAATGCTGATCTGACCGTCCACCTTGATTATGCCGTCTTTTATTTTTATACCGGAAGCCCGCTCGTCGCTTAAAGATTGTTGTGCCGCACGACCGATGTACCAATCCGTGCTTTCATATGGCTCAAGAATGATGTTTCCATTGCGCGCCGTGCGGGAATGCTCGCTTTTCCAGTTACCGAGAATGGTTATCGGATAAGCTTCTTTAAAAGCGGGAAAACAATTCATGATTTCTTGTATGGCATCTTTCGCTATTGGTGCGACCAATTCCAAACCTTTTTCGCAAGTGATGTATATGTCTTTAATTTTCTGCATCGGCCGAACCTTTCATAATAAAAAGTATAGCAAAAATGTGTTTTTTGTCAATAAGAGGCGTAATAAAAAAGAGCGGTGTTACAAAACGCGCGCTCTTGAATTTTTTGCTTTAAGCGGTTAATTCCTCCAGCACCTCAAACATCACACGGATGTGGTGACGGGTTCCGGTGGTAATCACCTGACATACACCGGCTTCGCCCAAGGTGACAAACTCGTCAAATTCTTTTGACTTAACAAGGTCTTCCAATTGTTTTTTGGCCATCATCATTGCCATCTTGTCGCGATAATAGCCGTCTTTGATTTGCATCAATGACAGTACAATACATCCAGACAAAGCATACAGCTTAAAAGTCAAAGGCAAAGCTCCGGGCATGGCGCATTGCCAACTTTCGCGAATGTCGTTTGCCCAACCGCTGCGATAAAGGTTTAAGGCGTTGATGGTCTCGTTGATTTTTTCCGGTGTTGCCAAATACTTTTTTTGCATAAAAAAAACTGGGTTTGTTTTAAGAGGGCTTAAATTACTCCCGTTCCCTCTTTTGTTAATAAATAAAAAACCTGTTTTAAAGCAAAAAGAAACTATAATAATACTCTTAATACTTAAAACGTGATTACAAACTAGCATATTTTTGTCTAAAGTACAAGTGTTATTTTTAATAAATAAAAATATCTTGCTTTTTATTAAGTTTGGTTATAATGCAAATATATTATGTCGGCGTAGCTCATCAGGATAGAGCAACAGTTTCCTAAACTGTGGGTAGTGGGTTCGAGTCCCGCCGCTGACGCCAATGATGAAAAATCCTGCAGGTTTAAAACATCTGCGGGATTTTTTAACAGCGGCGGAACTCAAACCAAGGTTCGTTCTGGCTCATAAGCTCAATGTATTCATACATTTCGCTAACTCGCTGCGGGGATTTTTTGTTTTGCTCTGGAGAAATTCTGTTTTTTTTATTTCTGTTTCAAAAATGTTATTAAAAAAACGTATCTTTTTTTTGTTATGATAATTTCCCGTCGGAAAGGCTTGAATCATCTTATTGACAAATGTTTATTGACAAATATTAAAAAAAAGGGTACATTTACCATTAATAAAACTAAAGTATTATGTAAAAAATTTGAAACTAAACTTTATGTAAAAAATATTATGGAAAAAAACGAACAAAAAGTCTATTTTCAAATAGACAAAGATTGGTACAAAAGTACCATTGACCTCAAAAAGGTCTACTCTTCCGTACACAAAAGTGTAAAGTACGGAAGTTCTGCCAACCTGCTGGTAAACGAGATGCTGGCAAATCTGCTTGAACTGGCCATACAACAAAAGGTTGTTCTCAACCGGCCTTTTGTGATCACTGATTACGGTTGCGGCCGTAGCAAGGCTTCCAACCTCTTGGCCGAGTTGGTGGCGGAAAACACGGAATTAATAGCCACTCTGTTAAATAAAGGAACAGACATCGGAGAAATAATCCGCATTTTAAGCCCGAAAATAACAGAGCTGGACGCCAAAGAAATAACCGCTTTGGACAGTGTGATGCATTATAAGCACATTACTGTTCAGAGGTATGACCTCGGCATTCCTGAATTTTCAGCCAAACCGACACAAAGAGCTGATGTCGTGTTCTGTAATGATGTTATGGAGCACATTCCGGAAATGGAACTTCCCAATTTTATTAAAGAATTGGAAACCGCCGGAAAATATGTTGTGGCCTCCATTTCCTTACGTGACGCCGTCAATTACATGGCTGTATCACAGAAAGACTTGATGGCCAAAGCCTGTCCGCTCACACAAGAGCCCAAGCAGGGAGGAATTGTCTTAAAGAGACAAAATTCTTGCAATGATTTTATCTTTTCCTTGCATGTTTCTGTCTTTCCGAAAGAAAAATGGCAAGGCATACTCGGAAACGGATGGACATTGCTGGATGCGCAAGACTACACCGCCTGCTCGGCGATGAATTTTGACCCTTCCGAAGAATATAAAAACTTCAAAAGGGAACTCATCGCCCAGATCGGATTTGCAGATTTTATTCCCTTCCCGACGAAACTGGGAAGCCGATATGAAAAAGATCCGATATTGTGGGAAAGAACGGCCTTAATGCAGCCGGAAAAGCACTTAAGAAAACTTAATGTGCTTGAGGAATATCCGGATTCTGCCTTTAAAAATCAAGAAAGGCAAGAAAGTCTGGATTTCTTGACCTACATTGGGGCAAAAGTCCAAAAGGACAACGGCAAATGGAATTTCATTTCCTCCCCTGCGGCTCCGGCTTTGCTGTCCATACTTTCCGAACTGGAAAAGAACAGCAAGATCGGTGCAACATCAGACGCCGAAGTCCAGAAAAATGCAAAAAAAATTATTAAAAATTAATTATAAATCCCGTAAACAACTTCTGTTTACGGGATTTATAATTTCAAATTAAGCGTTGCCTATCAGATTAAAATTAACAAAAATTTTTTCACGCAAAATAAAAGTCATTAAGCAGTCTTAAAATATTTTTCATTACACTTATATAATAAATAATGAATATCCATATTGAAGGAGAAAACAATGGTCAAACAAAGCCCGAATTCTATGGTTGTGTGGCAGCTTGTTCCGGTAATGCTGACGTTTTTTGCCATGGGATTTGTTGATTTAAGCGGCATTGCCACAAACTATGTTAAAGCTGATTTTGGGCTTTCGGATACATTGGCCAATTTATTTGCCTCCATGGTTTTTTTATGGTTCTTTTTAGTTTCCGTACCAACAAGTATGCTCATGAACAAAATCGGCCGGCATAAAACCGTGTTGTTAAGCCTTATCATAACCTTGTTTGCCGTTGCGTTGCCTTTGGTTGGCTATAACTTGCCGCTGATGATTGTATCTTTTTCGCTTTTGGGATTGGGTAACGCCATGATGCAGGTCTCAATCAATCCGTTATTATCAAACATCGTCAGCAAAAAAAGCCTTTCCGGCGCCGTAACTTTTGGGCAATTCGTTAAAGCGGCGGCGGCTTTTACGTCACCGATTCTTGTCGGTTGGGCAGTGTTGCATTTTAACAACTGGCGGATGATTTATGCCGTTTTTTTGGTTGAAGGTGTGGTCGCTTTAATCAGTCTATGGCTTGATAAAATTCCTGAAGAAAGATTGGAAAGTAAAACCGCAAATTTTAAAGAAAATATTGAACTTCTGGGCGATATGCAGGTGTTTTTGGCTTTTATGGCTATTTTATGCCATGTCGGCATTGATGTCGGGGTTAACGTGACAGCACCTAAAATTATGATGGAAAAATTACCGCTTACGTTAGAATCTGCGGCGCTTGCCAATAGTGTCTATTTTTTATTCCGAACAATTGCCAGCTTATTCGGCGCTTATATTTTAACCAAATATTCCAACCGCCGTTTTTTTGCTGTCAGTGTGCTGTTTTTGGCAGCGGGTTTGGGCGGCTTAATCTTTTTTGACGATTTAAAAATGCTTTATGTCTGTATGGGATTAATCGGCTTTGGCAATGCTTGTATTTTTCCGGTTATTTTCTCACAAACCATGCTTGCCAAACCTAATAAGAAAAACGAGGTTTCGGCTTTAATGATTATGGGCATCTGCGGCGGTGCTGTTTTCCCGGTGTTGATGGGTGCGGCTTCTGATGTGCTGAAGACACAAGACGGTGCTGTTATGGTGATGGGTGTCTGCGTGGCTTATCTGATGTTTATGATTACAAAAATTAAAGACAAGGCTTAACGATGATTTTATTGCTTTGTTAAGTATTTTTAGTTAATAAAGAAGAAAAATAAATTATCGAAAGGAAGTTGATATGTCTAAAAAAACTTGTTTTATGATTT